>CAJBLA010000001.1 GCA_903953815.1 uncultured Bacteroidota bacterium
ATCGCTAAAGCATCCTTACTTAAAAATGCAATTTTATCATTCTTACTAACTGAAAAAGAAACATCTTTAAATAACACACGGCCATCCACTTCTTTCTTTAATTTTTCTACATTTAAAATTTGATTTCCCACTTCACGCAAAGGCTGAAATATAATACCAGGGTACTTTCTATTCGATGGTTCAATTTCCTCGATGGTTAATTTTTCCAAAGCTTTTTTCCTAGATGTTGCTTGCTTACTCTTACTTGCATTCGCAGAGAATCGTGCGATGAAATCTAATAATGCAGCACGCTTGTCTTCGTTCTTTTTATTTTTATCATTCATTTGACGCGCCATCAATTGAGATGACTCGTACCAGAAAGTATAGTTACCAGAAAAGGTTTTAATTTTTGATCTATCCACGTCAGCCACATGCGTACACACGGTATCTAAAAAGTGACGATCGTGACTCACCACCAAAACAATGTTTTGATAATCTGCTAAAAAATTTTCTAACCAACCGATGGTTTCAATATCCAAACCATTCGTAGGCTCATCCAATAATAAAATATCAGGATTTCCAAAAAGTGATTGCGCTAACAACACACGTAATTTAAAATTACTAGGAATATCCTTCATTAAACTTTGGTGCATATCTTCCTTCACGCCTAAGTCACTTAATAAACTGCCCGCATTACTTTCCGCTTCATAGCCACCCATTTCACCAAACTCGGCCTCTAATTCTCCCGCTTTTAATCCATCTTCTTCCGTAAAATCTTCCTTAGCATATAAAGCATCTTTGGCATGCATCACATCCCACATGCGCTTATGGCCCTGCATGACCGTATTCAAAACGGTTTGCTCATCAAATTCAAATTGGTTTTGTTTCAATACCGCCATTCTTTCCCCAGGGGTAATTTCCACCATCCCTTTATTTGGTTCAATTTCACCACTTAAAATTTTAATAAAAGTAGATTTACCTGCACCGTTGGCTCCGATGATACCATAGCAATTGCCTTTTGTGAAGCTTACATTTACTTCATCAAATAAGACACGCTTACCATAAGCCAATGTGACATTTCTAGCACTAATCATTTTTTGATCTATTTTGAGGTTGCAAAGTTAATTTGAATTTTTTAAACCTGCTTCATTAAGTTTACGCCCAACTTGACCTAGCTGATGCTGAGGTGGTCAAAGGCTCAAAACTACCAGCGATATACTTAAAATGGGCAGTAATGGCAATCATAGCTGCATTATCCGTACAATATTCGAATTTGGGTAAAAAGGTAGCCGATTTTGTATCTTTTCCTAATTGTTCCATGGCTTTGCGAAGTCCACTATTAGCACTTACGCCCCCTTCAATACATACTTCCTTAATCCCAGTTTCCTGCATCGCTTTTTTCAACTTTTTTAATAAAATTTCAATAATAGTAAATTGAACCGACGCACATAAATCATTTAAATTTTCTTGGATAAATTCAGGAGATTGTTTTTGTAAAAAATACAACACACTCGTCTTTAAACCGCTAAATGAAAAATCCAAATCGGGCACCTGTGGTTTTGCAAAAACAAACGCTTTTGGATTTCCAAGTTGTGCTAATTTATCTAAAACTGGGCCGCCCGGATATGGGAGTCCTAATAATTTTGAAATTTTATCAAAGGCCTCTCCTGCAGCATCATCAATGGTTTCACCCAATATATGCATTTCAGAAGCGCTATTACATTTTACTATTTGCGTATGTCCTCCACTTACTGTTAAACATAAAAAAGGATAATTGGGTTTAGGGTCGTCAATTAAATTTGCCAACACATGTGCTTGCATATGATGCACTGCAATGAGTGGAATATTTAATGCCAATGCCATTGATTTAGCAAACTGTGCACCTACCAATAAACTGCCTATTAATCCTGGGGCTTGTGTAAATGCGATGGCATTTAATTGTGCTAATTGTTCGTTGCGTGTTAATTCAGGAAATGCTTTTTTTAATGCTGCATCCACCACAGGAACAATATTTTCCATGTGTGCCCTACTGGCTAATTCAGGTACCACACCCCCATATTTTTCATGCACCGTTTGATTGGCAATAAAATTGGATAAAATTTGACCATCCACAATCACGGATGCGGCTGTTTCATCACAAGAGGATTCAATAGCAAGTATGGTAATTGGTTGATTCACCTGGCAAAGATAAAGCTTAAAAAAATACGAAGTTTACTTTGATCTTATCGCATCCACAGGATTCATTTTTGAGGCTATGGATGCCGGAATGATACCCGAAATAATCCCTAAAATAATACATATAGATAGTGCTAAAAATATAATACTAGGGGCAATGGTTATTGCAAATGGAAGTACCGTACTTAATCCTAATGCTAAAATCCATACCAAAAATAACCCCACCAGTCCGCCAATAATGCACAAAAAAGCACTCTCTAATAAAAACTCATAAAGTATGGTTGAACTTCTAGCACCAATCGCTTTTTTTAATCCAATTTGACTGGTTCTTTCTCTCACTGTTACAAACATAATATTAGCAACACCAAAAGCGCCCACAATTAATGACAAGCCTGCAATCGCCCAGCCGCCACTATTGATTGAACCAAAAACACTTTCAATTTGATCTTTAAATTGCGCTACATCATTACATGTAAAATTATCTTCCTGTGTTGGACTTAATTTTCTTAACTGACGCATCACCCCATTCAATTCGTCTTGCAAAGCCCTAGAAGTTATGCCTGGCTTAGCTTGTACCATGATATAAGGACTTGAATTATCAGGATTAAACACAGAAGCGAAATAATTATACGTGACGATACATGATTTGTCATAATCAAAACCACCCAGCATGGAACTTCCTTGCTTTTCAATTATTCCAATCACGGCTAAACGACGACCTCTATAGGAAACCGTTTTACCTAATGCTTTTTCAGGTTTACCAAACAATTCCGCAGCAACCTCATATCCAATAACCCCAAAAGGAACACCTCTTTCAAAATCAGTATCCTTAAAATACCTGCCATACGCAATATTGAAGGCTTGAATTTTATTAAAATCATTGGTAATGCCATATAAAAGCACCCCTTTTAAAACATTCTCTTCGTAGGAAAAAGGTTGTTGACTAGAAACAAAAAATGCAATATTTGAAGCCAGATAGCTCTTTTTTTGAATCGTTTCCATCTCACTCACTTTCATGCTTGGTCGCTTAACATATTTCCACCAAGGATAATCACCTTCTCCGCCCCCGCCGCCATAGTTCCATTTGTCTATATAAATAGTGTTATTCCCAAAACTAGATAGATCACTTTTTATTTTTGTTTGTAAACTATCGATGGTTGCCAAAACCCCGATAATGCAAAAAATTCCAATGGTGATGCCAAATAAGGATAAAAAAGTACGGAGTTTATTGACTCTTAACTCTTGCAAGGCCATTTTGAAGCTGTTCCAAAGAATGGTAAGGACTTTTATCATGGCATAAAATTAGTGCTAAAAATGGTTTTTACTCGATTTTTATGCAAGCGGTTGATAACTTATCTAAACAGGCCTTTTTCAATTACCCGATGGTGAAACGAAAACGAAATAGTAACATTTCCACCCCTTGTTACCATTTTTTTAAATTAGTATAAAATTGTTAAACGAAATTTAACAAGCTCGCAATTCGTGCGTACTTTTGCATCGATTTTAAAACACATCTTACTATGACTTTTAAGCAAATGTTTACTTCCTCTGTCGGGAAAAAATTAGTAATGGCTTTCACAGGAATTTTCTTAATCTTATTTTTAGTGGTACACGCCGGATTAAATGCTTGTATTTGGGCAATGGATGGCGGTTTAATGTTTAATAAAGCTGGTCATTTTATGGGCAGTTTTGTAGTGCCCCGCGTTTTAGAAATAGGATTATTCGTAGGTATCTTTTTACACATCATTCAAGGTTATATGTTAACCTTGGAAAACAGAAGTAAAAGATCCGTGGGTTATGCAGTAAATTATTCAAAAGGTAGTAAATGGTATAGCCGAAGCATGGCAATATTGGGTACGCTACTTTTAATGTTTTTAGTCATGCACATTTATCATTTTTGGACACCAAGTCGTTTGGGTGGTATGGGTAATATTAAAGCCTTAGACACTTTTGTTTTAAATGGTGTGGAATATCATAATTTATATGGAGAGATGCAATTAATTTTTGAAAATCCTTTTGTGGTTATCTTATATGTTTTGGCATGTGGTTCACTAGCCTATCATTTGGCACACGGATTTCAAAGTGCATTCAAAACCATTGGGGTACATAATAAAAGATACCATACACTCATCAGTTGTATTGGCTATGGCTTTGCAATTATTATTCCATTGACTTTTGCAATGATGCCCATCAGTTTTTATTTTAAATGGGTAAATTAATTTTTACAATAAACTTATTCTAAACCGATCGTTAAAAGATTCAATATGTTAGATTCAAAAATACCTTCCGGAAAACTAGATGACAAATGGGTCGACTACAAAGGCCATTGTAAACTAGTAAACCCTGCCAACAAAAGAAAAATGGAAATCATTATTGTTGGGACTGGACTTGCTGGCGCATCTGCAGCAGCAGCCATGGGTGAATTAGGATATAAAGTAAAAGCTTTTTGTTTTCAGGATTCTCCGCGTCGTGCACATAGTATTGCAGCACAGGGTGGAATTAATGCAGCAAAAAATTATCAAAATGACGGCGATAGCGTTTTCCGTTTATTTTATGATACCATTAAAGGAGGTGACTACCGTGCGCGTGAAGGCAATGTGCATCGCTTAGCGGAAGTAAGTGCAAATATTATTGATCAATGTGTAGCACAAGGGGTTCCTTTTGCAAGAGAGTATGGTGGGTTATTAAGCAACCGTAGTTTTGGTGGTACACAAGTACAAAGAACATTTTATGCTGCAGGTCAAACTGGGCAACAATTATTAATAGGTGCTTATCAAGCATTAGAGCGTCAAGTGGCATTAGGGAATGTAACCATGCACACCAGACATGAAATGTTAGATGTGGTTAAAATTGATGGAAAAGCGAGCGGTATTATTGCGCGTAATTTAATCACTGGTGAACTTGAAAAACATTTTGGACATGCTGTTTTAATATGCTCTGGAGGATATGGTAACGTTTATTATCTATCCACCAATGCGATGGGATCGAATGTAACAGCCGCTTGGAAAGCACATAAGCAAGGTGCTTATTTTGCAAATCCTTGCTTTACGCAAATTCACCCTACTTGTATTCCTGTAAGTGGTGATCATCAATCCAAATTAACATTGATGTCTGAATCTTTAAGAAATGACGGACGTATTTGGGTACCTAAAAATTTAGGGGAAACAAGAAAAGCCAACGATATTCCTGAGGAAGATAGAGACTATTTTTTAGAGCGTCGCTACCCTGCTTTTGGAAACTTAGTGCCACGTGATGTCGCATCTCGTGCGGCTAAAGAAAGATGTGATGCGGGTCATGGTGTAGGAACTTCAAAGCAAGCAGTATATTTAGATTATGCAGCTGCTATTCAAAGATATGGTAAGATAGAAGTTAGCAAACAAGGTTTAACCAATGTGAGCGCAGATGAAATAACTGCATTGGGTAAAGAAGTTGTGAAAGAAAAATATGGCAACTTATTTAACATGTATGCAAAAATCACTGGCGAAAATCCATACGAAGTACCTATGCGTATTTATCCAGCAGTGCATTATACTATGGGTGGTCTTTGGGTTGATTACGAATTACAAACAACCGTTCCAGGTTTATATGCATTAGGGGAAGCTAACTTTAGTGACCATGGCGCCAACCGTTTAGGTGCGAGTGCTTTAATGCAAGGTTTGGCAGATGGTTATTTTGTAGCGCCTTATACGGTTGGAAATAATTTAGCAGATGCAATATACAACGCTGCAATACCTACAACACATCCTGCATTTGAGGAAGCTGCTAAAAAAGTTGCGGATCGAATTGCTTCTTTGAAAAATATTAATGGAAAACAATCTGTAGAAAGTTTCCATAAGCGTTTAGGTAAAATTATTTGGAATGAGTGTGGCATGTCAAGAAGCGAAGCTGGATTAAAACAAGCCATTGCCGATGTACAAGCCTTGAAAAAAGAATTCTGGAGTGATGTTAGAATCCCTGGTGAAATAAATGAATACAATCCTGAATTGGATAAAGCAAATCGTGTTGCTGACTTTATTGAACTAGGAGAATTAATGTGTGTAGACGCCTTAAACAGAAATGAAAGCTGTGGTGGACACTTTAGAGAAGAATACCAAACACCAGACGGTGAAGCTTTGAGAGACGACGAAAACTTTATGTATGTTGCTGCATGGGAAAATAAAGGCGAGCATGATTGGACACTACATAAAGAGGAATTGAAATACGAAGTGATTAAACCAAGTCAAAGAAACTACAAATAAGATTAAATAAATACAGCAATAATTTATACGATATGTCACATACTACAATGAATTTAAAAGTTAAAGTTTGGCGTCAAAAAAACGCAACAGCAGCAGGTGCATTTGTTACTTATGATGTTGCGGGAATTTCAGATGAAATGTCTTTTTTAGAAATGTTAGATGTTTTAAATGAAAGATTAATTACAGAAGGTGGCGAACCCATTGCTTTTGATCATGATTGTCGTGAAGGAATTTGCGGAATGTGTTCTTTATATATTAATGGAAAGCCACATGGTCCTTGGCAAGCAAACACCACCTGTCAATTACATATGCGTGCGTTTAAAGATGGTGAAACTATTGTGATTGAACCCTGGAGAGCTAACTCATTCCCTATTGTTAAGGATTTAACAGTGGATCGTTCTGCATTTGACAGAATCATTCAAGCAGGTGGATATATTAGTGTAAATACAGGAAACGCAGTGGATGGCAATAGCCTTCCAATTGAAAAAGCAAAAGCAGATGATGCCTTTGCTGCTGCAATGTGTATTGGATGTGGCGC
>CAJBLA010000002.1 GCA_903953815.1 uncultured Bacteroidota bacterium
ATTTCAAAATATTCTTTAATTTTGATGTTCAAACACTAAAAATATGACCATTCGTATATTCGCATCCCTTCTATTACTGGTTTGCACACAAAGCCTATTCGCACAAAAAAATTACAGTACCACAAACGCGCAAGTACGTTTTATAGCGCAGGATGATGGCGATATTGACGCAGTGAACAAAGCAGCGGTATGCAGGCTACAAAGTAATGGGGACTTGAGTTTCATTATGCTTATTAAAGATTTTAAATTTGAAATGGCCGACATGCAAAAGCATTTCAATGAGGAATATATGGAAACGGATAAATTCCCAAGGGCATTCTTCAACGGAAAAATAACCAATTTCAACACGGTGAATTTTTCAAAAGATGGCAAATACCCCATTAATGTCACTGGTGTAATGCAAGTGCATGGGGTAAATAAAACAATGGAAACCACCGGCACCATTGAAATAAAAGGAGGTGTCCCTAAGGCATCTGCTCAATTTGTGGTGAGGTTAAAGGATTTTAAAATTGGAGGCATTTTAATAAAATTCGTAGCCGACGAGATGAATATTGATGTTGTAGCCGCTTTTTAAAATTGTTACACTCCCCTTCCTAATTCTCCCTTCCTACTTCTCCCTCCCTATTAAATAGGTCATAATTTGGCTACAATACAATAGTGTATTAACTTTGCCCCGCATTGCAGGCGGATTTGTTTATTGTTCACCCTGCTTTCCGACAGGAAAAAAAAAGAACTAATAAACGATACTATTACACCTCCCCCCTCTTTATAGTATTATTAGTCTCTTTCTTTTTCTTTTGGATACATGCATAAAAATTTATTTATGTCAATTCAAGAGACACTCAAAAAAAGGATATTAGTTATTGATGGCGCCATGGGCACCATGATTCAACGTCATAAATTAACGGAAGCAGATTACCGTGGAGCAAGGTTCGCCAATTGGCCATCCGATGTGAAAGGGAATAATGACTTATTGTGTATTACCCAACCAGCCATTGTCACTGGCATTCATTTGCAATATTTAGAAGCAGGTGCCGATATTATTGAAACCAATACATTCAGCAGCACCAATATCGCTATGGCTGATTATGACATGCAGGATTTAGCTTATGAATTAAATGTCGCTGCAGCTAAATGTGCAAGAGAAGCCATCACCCAATACAAATCAAAGCATCCGAACGCAACTGAAAAATATATTGCAGGGGCTATTGGACCATTGAATAAGACATTAAGTTTATCTCCAGATGTAAATAACCCCGGATTTCGCGCAGTCACATTTGATGAAGTGGTTGTCGCATACACAGAACAAATTCGCGGGCTTGTGGATGGTGGTGTTGATGTTATATTAATCGAAACCATCTTTGATACCTTAAATGCAAAGGCCGCGATATTTGCAGTGAAAGAATTTTTTAGAAAACTAGGCAAGCCGGAATTACCCATCATGATTAGTGGTACCATTACCGATGCATCCGGTCGTACTTTAAGTGGACAAACATTGGCAGCATTTTATACATCGGTTGCACATGCTAAACCATTAAGCGTTGGACTTAATTGCGCTTTAGGTGCGCAAGAAATGCGCAGTCATATTGAAGAACTAGCACAAATTGCCACCTGTTACACTTCAGCTTATCCCAATGCCGGATTGCCCAATGCCATGGGTGAATATGACGAAGCGCCACATCAAACAGCACATTTCATTGAAGAGTGGGCAAAAAACAAATTTGTAAATATTGTGGGCGGCTGTTGTGGCACCACGCCGGATCATATTAAACACATAGCGGATAATGTAAAAAATATTACGCCGAGATTACTTCCAATTTTAGACCCAACCATTTAAATTATGAGCGAAGAAATAATACATATTAAGCCATATTTACGATTAGCAGGATTAGAACCTTTAGTGATTCGTCCCGAAACTAATTTTGTGAATGTTGGGGAGCGAACCAATGTAACTGGCTCTAAAAAATTTGCACGACTTATTAAGGAAAATAAATATGAAGAGGCACTATCCGTGGCAAGAAGCCAGGTAGAAAATGGTGCGCAAATCATTGATATCAATATGGATGACGCCTTATTGGAAGGCGTATTAGCAATGACTACTTTTTTGAACTTAGTGCAAAGTGAGCCAGATATTGCTAAAATCCCTATCATGATTGATAGTTCAAAATTTGAAATTATTGAAGCAGGATTAAAATGTGTGCAAGGAAAATGTATTGTGAACTCTATTTCCATGAAGGAAGGAGAAGCTAAATTTATTGAACAGGCCTATATCTGTAAAGCCTATGGTGCTGCAGTTATTGTAATGGCATTTGATGAAAAAGGACAAGCGGATACCAAGGATCGTAAAATTGAAATTTGTTCGCGTGCTTATAAAATTTTAGTGGAGCAAGTTGGTTTTGATCCGCAGGACATCATTTTTGATCCCAATATTTTCGCAGTAGCCACAGGTATTGAAGAGCATAATAATTATGCAGTTGACTTTATTGAAGCGACGCGTGTTATTAAACAACAAATGCCATTAGCGAAAGTAAGTGGTGGTGTATCTAATGTGTCTTTTTCATTTAGAGGAAATGATGCAGTACGTGAAGCAATACATGCCGTATTTTTATTCCACGCCGTTAAAGCGGGTATGGATATGGGTATTGTAAATGCAGGTCAGTTGGAAGTGTATGATGAAATTGAACCCACATTAAGAAACTTATGCGAGGATGTTATTTTAAATAGGAACAATGATAATAATGAAGCGACCGAAGCATTAATTCAATATGCAGATACTGTTAAAGCGAAAGGAAAAGTGGAAGTTAAAAGTGCCGCATGGCGCGAAGGCACTGTTGAAGAAAGATTAGCGCATTCATTAATTAATGGTATTACCGATTTTATTGATGCGGATACCGAGGAAGCAAGATTACAATATAGCGAACCCTTAGAAGTAATCGAAGGACCTTTAATGGCGGGCATGAATCAAGTGGGTGACTTATTTGGATCTGGAAAAATGTTTTTGCCACAGGTGGTAAAAAGTGCAAGGGTAATGAAAAAAAGTGTGGCCGTATTAACCCCATTTATTGAAGCAGAAAAAGAAAGAAAAAAATTAGCGTCTATTAATCCAAATGGCATCAGCAAAGGTCCTGCTAAAATATTATTAGCCACTGTTAAAGGAGATGTTCATGATATTGGCAAAAATATTGTGGGTGTGGTACTTGGATGTAATGGCTATGAAATTATTGATTTAGGTGTCATGGTTGCTGCAGACAAAATTTTAACGGAAGCGCAAAAGCAAGAAGTAGACATTATTGGATTGAGTGGCTTAATCACGCCTTCCTTAGACGAAATGGTATATATCGCCAAAGAAATGAAAAGAAGAGGGATGAATATTCCTTTGATGATTGGTGGTGCGACTACATCGCGAATGCATACGGCAGTAAAAATTGCACCCGAATATCAGGATGGTGTGGTACATGTACTCGATGCGTCCAGAAGTGTAACGGTGGCAGGTTCTTTATTAAATAAAGATCAAAAGGCACCTTTCTTAAAAGAATTAGAAACCGCTTATACTGCTTTAAAATTTGATTTTGATAATAAAAAAACGACAAAACAATCTCTTGCATACACAGATGCATTAAAGAATAAAGCACCTATTGATTGGAGTGCCTTCCAAGTAACTGCTCCTAGCTTTACTGGAAACAAAGCCATTGTAATTGATGACTTGTCAGTACTTGTTGAATACATAGATTGGAAACCATTTTTTATTGCCTGGGAATTACATGGTAATTTTCCTGCCATCTTAACAGATGAAAAAGTGGGAGAGGTAGCAAGTAAATTATATGATGATGCTAGGGCCTTATTAAATAAAATTGTGAGCGAAAAATGGTTGACAGCCAAAGGTGCTGTCGGATTTTGGCCAGCAAAGGCAATAGAAGATGATGTCATCCTTGAAAACGCTGGGGAATCAGTTGCCTTACATTTTTTAAGACAACAAGCCAAAAAAGCCGAAGGACAAACCAATTTTTCTTTGGCCGACTTTATTTGTCCTGCCACTGAAAATAAAAAAGATTATATCGGCGCTTTTGCGGTAACTATTCATGGTATTGAAAAACATATCAAAGCATTTGAAGAAAATTTAGACGACTACAATAAAATTATTTTACAAGCATTGGCTGATCGATTGGCGGAAGCATTTGCAGAATACTTGCATGTGAAAACTAGAAAAGAATATTGGGGATATGCCGCAGATGAAACACTAACAAATGAATCATTGATTAGTGAACAATACCAAGGTATTCGCCCAGCACCAGGTTATCCTGCTTGTCCAGATCATACTGAAAAATATACCCTGTTTAATTTATTAAATGCGGAGCAACACACAGGCATTACATTAACTGAAAGTTTGGCGATGTATCCGGCTTCCAGTGTTTGCGGTTGGTATTTCGCGCATCCACAAAGTCAATATTTTGGATTGGGTAAAATTCAACAAGATCAGGTGATTGATTATGCAAAAAGAAAAGAAAAGCCATTAGAATATATCACAAGATGGCTGCAGCCTGTGATTGATTAATTTTTTATACTTTCTCAAACAACCACCACAAGCGTTTACGTGGTTTAACAATATAATGTTTGTTAACGTAGGTGCTAATATGGTGTATTGCTTCCTCACAACTATCGGTAAATAATACAAATTTTTTATCCTCAGGCGAGATAGTCCCTTCTTGAATCATGTGTTCCATCCAATGCTGAAAAGGTTGATAAAATTGACGGCCCATCACCACAATGGGAAAATCATTAATCACTTTTGTTTGCGCTAAGGTTAATGTTTCAAAAAATTCATCCTGCGTACCAAAGCCACCAGGCATAATCACAAAAGCATAAGAATATTTAACCAACAAAACTTTACGAATAAAAAAGTAAGTAAAAGTGATTGATTTTTGTACATAAGGGTTAGGCTGTTGTTCAAAGGGTAGCTTTATATTACAACCAATGGATTTGCCACCATTTTCGAAAGCCCCTCTATTTGCCGCTTCCATAATTCCAGGACCTCCGCCCGTCATAGTTACAAACCCTAATGCTGCAATTTTTTTTCCCATCTCCCTGGCTTGTATATAATAAGGATGATCTTCCTTAAAACGAGCAGAACCGAAAACAGTTACGCAGGGTCCAACAAAATGCAATGCCCTAAAGCCTTTGATAAACTCTTTAAATATTTGAAAGGCAAATAAAAACTCATTAATCCTTGGTTTTGGCCCTTCTAACTCATATGATTTTGTAGCTGGAATGATGCGATTTTGTGTAAAATTAGCCATGACTGCCATTTATTTAATACCTGTTAAAGTTAACGCAAATAAAGAACTCGGGTTATTTAAAAATAACTAAATTTGAAAACCTAGTGTATCAAATCACATGAAGCCTATTTTAAAATATACTGCCTACTTTTTATTACAATTAATTGTAGTTACAACGCATGCCCAGTCAAAGGTGGTGTTGGAGCAAATACAGTCGTATTCCATGGTTTCACCCACAGCAAATTACTGGCAGCTTCCCAATGATATTAATCCGCTTTTAGCCGCACTAGATACCGGATTGTTTAAGCAAATTAATTTAATCCGAGACAAAAATTACAAAACCACCGCATTACAATTATCCAAACAAAACCAAATTGGTAAAATCACCATTGACTGGTCCCGTAGTGCAAATAGTAATTTTCACGCGTATGTTGAACTTTATGAAATGAGTCCCGATTTTGTAATTCAAAATAAGTTAGCGGAAATTCCAGCATCTAAATTTGATAGCATTAGTTCCGTTTGGTATATATCCTGTAACATTTACAACCAACGTAGAGAAACTATTTTCAAGAAAACTGTTTTATTAAGCATGTTACCCACTAAAACTATTGGCATGGGTTATGCCATCGATATACCTGCAAGCACGCCTGCCTTTATTTTCAAAGCAATACAAAAAGGGCTCAGTCTTGTTTCTCCAAATATTGATGACATGGAATATATTGAAGCAAAAGTGCCTGCAGCTTATGCCACCGATAATTTTTGGATGCCTTTTTTACACAATGAAAATAGAATTCAATTTGACACGAGTAAGCCTTTTATAAGTTATGACAACGGCAACGATACTCAATTATTAAGAACGCCGCCTGCGCAGATGAATAAAATTAATCAACGTGACAAATCAATCAATAACCCGTATTTCGACATGCTCCCTGTCATCAAAAAAAGACTGGGTAGCAGCCTCAACGAATACTACCATGTTTTGCAGCCTTTAAGGGAGGTGAATCGCAATTTGGATTACAACATTGTCGCCTATCTTGAATTAAACTTAAGTCCAAATGATTCCGAAGGAAGCAAGTCTCCAATCATTTTTTTACCAGGCAATATGCACACCATTTTTTTAGACCAGGATAGTATCGGTTCATTTAGTGTAGAAGAAAATGTTGTAGAAAAGGATAAATTTTTCAATTTGAATGAAATTTTTAACGGTTTAGATAGCACTAAAAAAATTAATATTGGTACACTTTATGAAAAAAGGAAAATTATTTCAGCTAAAGCAATCGAAGGAAATTATAAATCGTACAAATTTAAAATATTAATTAATTACGCAAATAATTTAAAAACCATTTTTATTAATGATAAAATGGTCATGGTTGCTGAAGGCAGAAATAAACCTGTTCAAATGGTTGCGGCTGATCCGGCAGTGGATACAGAGATAAAAAACTTTTTATTACAGATGTCTTTTAGTGAAATTTTTCAAATGCCCTATTAGGCTTTATATATAAATAATGAAAATAGTAAGTTATAATGTGAATGGTATTCGAGCAGCTATTAAAAAGGGGCTCATTGATTGGTTAACCGAATATCCGATAGATGTTTTTTGCGTACAGGAAACAAAAGCGAATCAAGAAGATGTTGATTTATCCCTATTCACAGCATTAGGTTACCATGTGTCTTGGTATTCAGCGCAAAAAAAGGGCTATAGCGGCGTGGCAATTTTTAGTAAAACAAAACCAGATAAAGTTAGTTTCGGGAATGGCTATACCCTTAGCGATTTCGAAGGCAGGGTGGTTCGAGTGGATATGGGTGACTTAACAATTGTCAATGCTTATTTTCCATCAGGCACCAGTGGGGAGGAAAGACAAACCTATAAATACCAATGGTTGGATGAAATGCATCTTTGGTTAAAGGAATTAAGAAAAGAAAGACCCCATATTATTTTAGCAGGCGATTATAATATTGCCTATCGCGATATTGATATTCATGATCCCAAGGGAAATAAAAAATCATCCGGTTTTTTGCCTGAAGAAAAACAGTGGATGGAATCCTTTTTAGAAGATGGCTGGGTGGATAGTTTTAGAAAAATTAATCCGACAACGGTTGCTGCTTATTCTTGGTGGAGCCAACGCTTTCCTAGTGTGCGCCTGCAAAACAAAGGATGGCGCATTGATTATTTGTGTACCACTGATGCAATTGCAGATCGCATCAGTGACGCAAATATCTTGCCTTTAGTAAAACATAGCGATCATTGTCCAATAGTACTTGACCTAAAATAAAATGAATATGCAGGTTTGTAATATTAGCTTTCAATTAAACCCCACCATTCAATCCCCATGGCTTACATGGATGAAAACAAATTTCATTATTGAATTAATGGCTACTGGTTGTTTTATTGACCATAAGTTGTACCAATTAGAAGTACCAGAAGATCAAAACCCCACCTTTACATTACAACTATACGCTGTCGATAAAACGCAGTTAAGTAAGTATCATACACAGTTTGCGGACACCCTTATACTACAACTAAACAACAAATGGGGTGAGCAATGCTTGTATTTTAGCACAAATATGCAAATTGTGAATTGAATGTGGATATATTAAATGGCCGAAAACCGCTACAGGCCTATATTTCAGCAAATATAGGTTTGAAAGTCAATGACAGCAGGGCTTTACGTAATTTGATTTGTTTTATAAAAACAGTGAATTAAAGACTATTTTGGATGAAAACCTTGCTATTTAAGGGTTTCATGGGTCATGTTACAATAAAAAAAACTAAAAAAATATTGTTGAAATTGATAAAACCCAATAAATTTGTTACATCGTTTTAAATAACTATAAAAAACACATCTATGAACAAAGCAGAATTGATCGCTCACATTGCTGACAATGCAGAGATCGCAAAAACACAAGCTAACGCAGCATTAGACGCTTTTATTGAAGCAGTTACAAAAGCTTTAAAGAAAGGCGATAAAGTAACTTTAGTTGGATTCGGTACTTTCTCAGTTTCTAAGCGTGCAGCTCGTATGGGCCGTAACCCTCAAACTGGTGCAGCTATCAAAATCAAAGCTAAGAAAGTTGCAAAATTCAAAGCTGGTAAAGAATTAAGCGGAAAATTGTAGTTCTACAGCCGAAAAGGCAGTAAACTAGCTATTTTTTGAAATTAAACCCCTCGGATATCCATATATTCAAGGGGTTTTTTTACTTTTGTAGCCATTCACTTAATTAAAACACATTATTACCATGGGAAGAGGAGATAAAAAAACAGCTAAAGGAAAAAGATTTCAAGGTTCTTTTGGCAAAAGCAGACCACATAAAGTTGCCACTAAAGGAAAAAAAGCAACAGCAACTGTAGGTGCTACTAAAGCAAGTGCTTAATTCAATCTGATAAATACTCCCTCAGCTATTCCAACGAATCAATGATACAAGGATAATTGAGGGATTTTTTATTTGGAGATCCATTTAATAATTAAGAATAGTTTGATATGAAATCTTTAACGATCTTATTCTTTTTAAGTTTAACAACATTGCAATCAATTGCGCAATGTTCCATCTGTACTAAAACTGCTGCACAAATCGGAGAAGAAGGCGGCAAAGGTTTCAACGCGGGTATACTTTACCTAGCGGCAATGCCTTTCGGTATTGCAGGTTTTATCGCCTACAAGTGGTGGAAAAATCAACAGCAATAAAAATTAGAAAGCAGTCCGGTTATTTTTTGGGAACTGCATACACATTGATCGTTTGGCTATAATGAACTAAGTCGGCAGCTACTTTCAATTCAACGACTGTTGCGTTAATATCAAAATCAGCAAAGTAAAAAATGTCATAGCCATTATTTTTAATGACTTCGAACAATTCAATTTTTGCAGCTTCACTCGCCTTACCAAAACTTTCTGCTACGATGACTGGCTTGTATGCCTGAATTAAATCTGAAATAGATTTTATAATTTCTTTGTCATACCCTTCTGTATCAATCTTAATAAAAGACAGCTTTTGAATCATGGAAGCATACTTCGTTTCCAAAAAGGTTTTTAAGTGTATCCCTTCTACCATTCCATCATAAACGAATTTTCCATGTTTGCTATCCCTTGTTTCAGAAATGGCTCCATTACCAAAACTTGCCTCTGAAGATATATAATAGAAAGATTGTGGCGTAGATGAAATCGCACAACGATGTGGATGAATTACATATTTGTCCTTATTTAAAGAAGCATTCGTTTCTAAAATTTTAAAGACATATGGGTTTGGATCAAATCCAATGGTGATGCCTGTCATACCTGTACATAAAGCCATGGGCACTGTCGTATCACCAATATTTGCACCAATATCGATCGCTAAATCACCTGCCTTAATAAACTGATTAAAAAAAGCAACGGTTGCTTCATTTAAAGTAATCTTAGGTGCTAAAGGACTTGACCAATTGGCAAAATCAATTTCACCGTATTGGCTCATATTTAAATGATCAATAATTGGCGGGTATTCTTTGGTGACTCTTCTTGCAATTTTACGCGCAAACGAATTCTTTAAATAGGTAAACATAATGGTGATTTAATATCTAACAAAAATAGATTAATTATTTATAATACTTTCGAGAGAAGGTGAATATATTAAAATGCTTTTGTTGCATTGCTGTCGCTAATTCCGCTTCCATGATTGGGCCATTCAAAGAACGCATTTGGTGCGCAGCAATAATTTGATAAAGCTTTGAAATTAATAATTGCTTTTTCCTTGTAGTTGATAATCCATTTGATTGCTGTGCCGCAATAGCAGTAACTAATTCTATAATGCCTACCTGTTGTGTTGCAATCGTTTTTACAACCGGAATACTATGCGCATCTCCCAAGCCCTCCCGCATCATATGTAACAAGTGATTTGTAAATGCTTCTGCATCCGGGCGATCACTTTTATTCACCACAAAAACTTGGGCAATCTCCATTAATCCTGACTTCATCATCTGTACTTCATCTCCCGCTTCTGGAACTAGCACCACAACGGTAGTGTCTGCTAAGCCTGCAATTTCAACTTCTGATTGCCCCACGCCCACCGTTTCAATTAAAATAATATCAAATCCAACGGATTGTAATAAAGTAGTCAATTCAATCATCCCATTCATTAAGCCACCCAAATGGCCCCGGGTTGCCAAGGACCTTATAAATACATTCGGATTCATATACCAATCCTTCATCCTTATGCGATCACCCAATATAGCCCCTTTGTGAAAAGGAGAAGAGGGATCTACTGATAATATGGCTACTCTTTTACCCTCCTTTACCCAATGTTCAATCAAACAGGAGATGAGCGTACTTTTACCAGCCCCGGGAGGGCCAGTGATGCCAATAATAGGAACCGAGAAAGGTTGTAAGCTTTCTAAAAATTCATCCGCGCCCAATTCCCTGTTTTCAATCCAAGAAATGGATTTCGCCAATAGTAAAAAATCACCATTGACTACTCCTTGCGATATGTCCTTAATAGTATGCATTATTATTTTCTGATTACTTTATAGTTTCTAAAATCAAATGGTCGAATACCCGTCCATTTTTCAAAATAGTATAAAATTAAATTTTTTAATGAGAATTTCTTTTTTGAAATATCTAAATCAATGGCCCAATTTTTTTGAATGATTCTTTCCTTCATTACTGTTGGATGCGTATCTGTAAATTTTTCTAATGAATCAAACCCGCTAAAATCATAATAGTCTGGACTTGAAATAATTTTTTGCATTTGCGTATCATCATGCCAAAATACACTACTCTCTTTTTGTTTTTTGCGCATTTGCTCGGGACTTTTCACCCAGCCATAATGATAAATTGAAGCATTGATCGCGGCTACTGGTAATTTTGTTTTACCTATCCTAAAACCTTGCGCATCCCTATAGGCAGTAATCTTTTTATTATTTCTAATGATGCGAACTTCATGCGCATACCACTTGCGACTATCCCCTACATAATCATACGTACCAAAAAAATGCTTGTACTTAAAAAGCAAACCTTGCACGGCATCATCACTTTTATATTTATGACAAGCATCAATTATGGTCGAGTGATATTTTTCATGCACCACTTCATCCCCTTGAATATAAAATGCCCAATCAAAAGAAGCATCAATATACTGAAACGCCTTATCTGTTTCAACAGCCAACACTACACCCCCTTTTCTTAAATTTTTATCCCAAACCGAATGATGAATTTTTATTTTAGGATCTCCAATGGATTCAATCAAGGCAATGGTTGCATCTGTGCTATCTCCAATTAAAACAATCATTTCATCCACCACAGGTAAAATTGATTTAATCGCTTCCACAATGGGGAAATCGTTCACTACTGCATTTTTAATAATTGTAAAACCTGCTATTTTCATGGATCATTTAACTTTATTGCCTCTGCGAAATTATACCCAATTTCAGTCATTTTGGGATTCCCTCCCAATATTTGAAAATTTTACGTTCCAATTGAATTTTTAAAGCCTATTTCAAGTAAAGGGTTTAAATTTGGAATTCAATAATTTCAATGTCAGTTACCATTTGTTTTGATTTTGGCAATACCCGATTAAAAGCGGCTATTTTTAAAAATAAGGTGCTATTAGAAATGCGCGTACTTGAAAATGATCATCTGGAAACCATTCAAGCATTGTTGCATGAAATTAAACCTGACAAAACCATCTTATCCTCTGTCATTCATCATGACAAAGCGATTGAAACCCTCTTAGCAGCGCATTCGAAATTTCATCTTTTAGGACCCGCTTCTTTCATCAATTTCACCACTCCGGTCGGCAAACCAGAAACCATTGGCGCTGATCGACTTGCACTTGTAGCGGCAGCGGTGGATCTTTATCCTAACCAACACAACTTAATCATATCCCTAGGCACCTGTATTACCTACAATTTTGTCAATATTGCCCATGAATTTTTAGGGGGCAGCATTTCGCCAGGGATGCAGATGCGTTTTAGGGCAATGCACGAACAAACTGCCCTTTTACCTCTTATTGAGGCCTCCAATGAGTTCCCATTGGTTGGGTATGACACTAAAACCAACCTATTAAGTGGCGTAATTTTAGGTATGGCGGCTGAAATTGACGGAATAATTGCCGCTTATGCCGATAAATATGGGAACTTTAACGTGCTATTAACCGGCGGCGATATTAGTTATTTTGTACCTCACATAAAAAAGAGGATATTTGCCGACCAAAATTTAATATATAAAGGACTTTATGCTATTTGCGAAAAAAATAACTAGGTTAATCCCTATCATAGGTTTAGTGTGTTTTTTAACCCCCACTCAGGCTCAAATTAATTCTCCCTTTTCCAGATACGGTCTAGGAAATGAAGTATTCAATAACCAAAATGCGTCAAGTCAAGGAATGGGTGGTTTTACAACCGCATACACCAGCAGTATGAATGGCAGCTATGGTCAAAGTGTGAATTTTAACAATCCAGCATCCTATGGTAGCATCTACCTAACCACCTTCGATATAGGACTTAATATCAATAGCAATACATTAAAAAGAGCAACCCCTGTTGGAAGAGAAAAGTCAAACTATATGTCTCCTAATTATTTGGCTATTGGCGTACCCATTAATAAAGCTAAAAAAATAGGAATGGCTTTTGGATTAAGGCCCCTTTCGCAAATCAATTATTCTGTTAATGAGATTAGTTATTTAAAAGCAACAGGTGACTCCATCCTTAATAATTACAAAGGAGATGGCGGTTTAAATCAACTATTTTTTGGGGTAGGTAAAACTTGGAAAAATATTAGTTTTGGTTTTAATACCGGTGTTAATTTTGGACGCAAAAATATTGAGACCAGAAAATCATTTTTATACAATACCGATTCAACTTATTATTACCAATCTTTATCCAGTACCAATACCATTTATTCTGGCTTATTTTTAAATACGGGTATACAAGGTGAGTTTACCATTAAAACGGTTGCAGGTAAAATTCCTAGTGACAAAACTGAATACAGTATTAGTTATGGTGCTACCTATAATTTAGATCAAAATTTAAATGGGAAACAGGACATTCTAAGATCTACCGGGGTGTATACAGCCACTTCTGATTCCCCTATTGATACAGTTTCATTACAATCCAACTTGGGAGGGAAAATAAAGCTACCAGGCGTTTATAGCTTTGGAATTGCACTTCATAAAAAAGAAGTTAGCCCTCGAGCCATTTATGATAATTGGGTAATTGGACTTGAATTTAGTGGCGCTGCATGGAAAGACAAATATGCTTTCTATGGACAAAAAGATATGCTTTCAAATTCATGGATGTTACGACTAGGCGGACAGTATTGCCCTAATCCTACTAAATATGAAAGCTATTGGTCAACCGTTACTTATCGTGTCGGATTTTTCAATGGTAAGGATTATGCCAACATTGATAATAATGGTTTAAAAGTTTCTGGAGTTACTTTAGGTTTAGGATTACCAATTCGTAAATATCGCTCCTATGATTATCAATATACGTTGATCAACTTAGCAATGCAGTTTGGAAAAAGAGGCACAAACGTGAATAATTTTAATGAAAGTTTTATACAATTTACTTTAGGATATAGCTTAAGTGATATTTGGTTCAACAAACGTAAATATGATTAATCTTACATCACATATCTATTTTAAAATAGCAGTTGCTTGTGTAAGTAGCTGCATTTTTTTTACAGCTTGCGAAAATAATGTCAATGAAGTGAAGGCCTTGGGTTCAAAAGCAGGGGGCATTGATGTTGGCAAGGATGTGGCAATATATATTAGCAATGATGGAAAGGTTACCGCCAAATTAATGGCACCACTCATGAATAAATATTTATTGGATAGTGGTAAAATGATTGAATTTCCAGCTTCCCTCAAAGTTGATTTTTACAAAGACAGCTTAGTGGTTGAAAGCAAGCTGACTGCCAATTATGCCAATTATATTGAAGCGGAAAACAAAGTTTTTTTACGTGACCATGTGGTGGTTTATAATATTTTAGGTGATACCTTATGGTCGGAAGAAATGTATTGGGATCAGAATACCAACACCTTCCATACCGACAAGGATGTTATTGTAAAACAACACAACCCTATTGCAAAAATTTATGGCAAGGGATTTGAAGCCAACCAAAATTTAACCGATATTCACATATTCAAGCCACAATCAAACAGCTTTGCCATCATTAGTGATAGCAGTGGAATAACCCCTAAATAAATAAAAGATGGAATACAGATACATGGGTAAAACCGGGTTGCAATTAAGTACATTAAGCTTTGGTAGCTGGGTCACCTTTCATAAACAAATTGACGACAAAGTTGCGGACGAGCTTATGGGTATGGCCTATGATCAAGGCGTTAATTTTTTTGATAATGCTGAAGTGTATGCCGCAGGAGAAAGCGAAAAAATGATGGGGCGCGTTTTAAGTAAAAAAAACTGGGACCGAACTTCGATTGTACTTTCTTCCAAAGCCTATTTTGGATGGAGAGGTAAGGAAAACAAACCCAATCAAACTGGCTTAAGTAGAAAGCATTTAACCGAGGCATGTCATGAAGCGTTACAAAGATTACAAACCGATTATTTAGATTTATATTTTTGTCATCGTCCAGATAAAAAAATGCCTATTGCCGAAGTTGTTCAAACAATGAACACTCTGATACAGCAAGGTAAAATTTTATATTGGGGAACCAGTGAGTGGAGCGGTGTTGAAATTATGGAAGCACACCGAATTGCAGAAGCCTATCGACTTATTGGACCAGCGATGGAACAACCACAGTATAATTTATTTGAGCGAAGCAAAGTGGATGCAGAATATCTAGAAATATATAAAAATGTTGGATTAGGTACCACCATTTGGAGCCCCCTTGCTGCAGGATTATTAACAGGTAAATACAATGATGGTATCCCCGAAGGATCAAGATTCCAAATAGAAGGTTTTGAGTGGTTAAGAGATCGCTGGTTAATGCAAGAAAAAATAAATAAAGTACAACAGTTGGGTGCCATTGCAAAAGCGCTTAAAGTTAGCACTGCATCTTTAAGTATTGCATGGTGTATCAAAAACCCCAATGTCACTACGGCTATTTTAGGAGCGACAAGTAAAGCACAACTCTTAGATAATTTAACTGCACTTGATACTGCCGCTTTATTAACGCCTGAAATTATGGAACAAATAGAAGGTATTGTGGAAACCAAACCTAAATTACCAGAGTACTAGTAAATTAATTTGTTATGTTATTCGCTATTATCGCTTCACTTGCACTCATCGGATTCTTTTCAGGATATGAAATTGGATTTGTAAGCGCGAATCGTTTAAGCTTAGAACTTAAGAAAAAACAAGGGGGTAAATCAGGAAAAATTATTGCAAAATTTTTAGCTGAACCCACGCAATTTATTGGTACCTGCTTAGTTGGTTTAAATATATCATTGGTTGTATTCGGAATTTTGTTTGAAGAGTTACTTGACTTACTTATTTGGGATCATTTTAATCCAGGCAACTACTCAGTTTTATTAGGAAACACCATACTATCAACACTTGTTATTTTATTAATTGGTGAGTTAGGGCCCAAAGCAATTTTTAAAGCTAGGGCAGCCTCCATGATCAATACATTTGCACCCCTAGCTAATTTTTTTCACATTTTATTTAGACCACTTACCTTACTACTTGTTAATTTAGCGCAATGGGTTTTGCGTAATTTGTTTCAAGTAAGATTAGTCAATAAAAAAGAAGCCTTCACCAAAGTTGATTTAGCACACTTCGTACAACAATCAAAAGACCAAAAAGAACAACAAGAATTAAATACCGATTTGTTTGAAAATGCATTAAGCCTGCCTGATATAAAAATTAGAGAATGTTTGGTTCCTCGTACTGAAATTGTAGGTGTTGATTTACAAACTAGCATCGAATCACTTACTGAAATTTTTATGGAAACAAAATTGAGTAAGTTAATTGTATATGATGATACTTTAGATACCATTGTTGGCTATGTCCATCAGTTGGACTTATTTAAAAAGCCTGCCTCCATAGCAAGCATTCTTCACACTATACCCTTAGTACCAGAAAGCATGAATGCAGCAGATTTAATCAACCTATTCTCAAAAAAGCGCAAAAGCATTGCCTGGGTAGTGGATGAATTCGGAGGCACTGCAGGCATTGTTACCATGGAGGATGTATTAGAGGAGATTTTTGGTGAAATTGATGACGAATATGATGAACAAGAATTTTTAGAGAAAAAATTATCTGATACTGAATATGTTTTTAGCGGCCGTCTGGAACTTGACTACCTATATGAAAAATATGGTATAGATTTCTCAGCAGACAGCGCCGAAACCCTGAGTGGTTATTTAATTCACAAAAACGAGGCCATCCCCAAGCTAAGGCAGGTCATACATTTAAGCCATTTTAATGCCGAAATATTGGCTGTAAGTGATACCCGAATAGAAAAGGTAAAAATTAAAATACACTAGTATTATTTTTGAGTTTTGGCCTTCCATTTTCCCTATTAAACCTTAACTTTAGCCCTCATTGTAATTGACCTATGGCACTATTTGACCGTTTTAGCAACAGCGATAATTCAGAGATGACTTTCATTGATCATCTGGAAGTTTTAAGAGGTACTATTGTTCGCTCTTTATCTGCCGTATTGATTGCCTCATTGGTGCTATTCATTTATCGTGATTGGATTATGGACAATGTGATTACTGGTCCAATCAACCCAGATTTTATTACCTACCGTGTTTTTTGTCAATTGAGCCATTTTTTGCATTTAGGTGATTCTTTATGTATGCCTCCAGTAAAAGTTTCCATGCAAAGCACCACATTTGGTGGTCAGTTTTTAAGTAGTATTAGCATGGCCTTTGTCGGGGGAATCATTATTGCATTCCCATTCGTATTTTATCAAATATGGGCTTTCATTAAACCAGCATTAAAGGAAAAGGAATTAAAGAATACAAGGTTCATGATTTTTTGGGTTTCCTTCTTTTTCTTTTTGGGAGCGGCATTTGGTTTTTTCGTTGTAGGCCCATTCACTTTCAATTTTTTAGCTAGCTTTCAATTAGGTACCAGAGGCGTCATTACTACGATCCCTACTTTTGCAGACTACTTGGATAATTTAACCAACTTAATATTGGGATGCGGTATTGCATTTGAGTTACCTGTTATTGTATTTCTATTGACAAAGATTGGTATCATTACCCCTAAATTTTTATCGACAACACGTAAATACGCAGCAGTCATTATTTTAATTGTTGCCGCATTTATTACACCGAGTCCTGATTGGTATAGTCAATTAATTGTATTTATACCATTGTACACCCTATTCGAGTTTAGTATTTTTGTTTCAAGATGGGCACATAAATCAGTGAAAAACTCAGAAGACGAAGAGTGGGATTAACCTAGATAAACAATAAAGTTTTAATAAAAACAATTTTTTATGTCATACATGTTTGATGCTTCTAAACCTATTGCATTAGGCGCTGACCATGCAGGGGTACAATATAAAAATGAAATTATTTCTTGGCTGCATGAAAAAGGATATACCACAAAGGACTTTGGTACCTATACCACTGATTCCGTTGATTATCCCGACTTCGCACATCCTACTGCAACAAGTGTTGAAACAGGGGAAGCTGCATTTGGCATCTTATTCTGTGGCACTGCCAATGGCGTAGCAATGACAGCCAATAAACATGAAGGTATTAGAGCAGGCTTATGTTGGAGATTGGAAGTAACGGAGTTTACACGCTCACACAATGACGCAAATATAATTTGCATTCCTGCAAGATATGTGCCTATTGAATTAGCAAAAGAAATGCTTGAAATATTTATGACCACCGCATTTGAAGGTGGCAGACATCAGAATAGGGTAACTAAAATTAGCTGCGCTTAATTATCATCAAAATTACATCAATGAAAAAAATGATTTGGGTTTTATTGTTATTGATGAGCAATATTGTTTTTGCTCAAACAACCAATACTTTAACAAAATTTGGGAAAGTAATCACTACGGAAGGACTAAAACAAAAACTTTCTGTGATTGCTAGTGCAGAAATGGAGGGAAGAGAGACAGGAACGCCAGGTCAAAAAAAAGCGGCTACTTATATTGAATCAGAATTTAAAAGAATGGGCTTGCAGCCAGGTAATGGTCAAAGCTACCAACAAGTATATCCAGTATATCAAGATGTATTGGCGGAAAAAAAATTAGTGGTTGCTGGCAAAACTTTTGAATGGGATAAAGATTTCAACTTTTCCTTACAAGGCATTGGAAGTGGCGATTGGAATTTTACTGAAGTAGTATTCGCTGGTTATGGCATCGTTGACCCAAGCAAAAACATTAACGACTATGAAAATTTAGAAGTGAAAGGGAAATTAGTCGTGGTATTGGATGGCGGCGGATCTGCGCCAACTGCTGGTGCTGGCGGAAGAGGCATGTTTAATAATCCAACATCTTCCTATGCTAAAACAAGAACTGCCTCCTCAAAAGGTGCTGCAGGTATTTTGATTATTACACCTGGCTTTCCTAAAAAATTGCCCACTGAAACCAAAGGGGGCATGTATTTTAAAGCAAATACGACGGCTGCTGGTTTTTTATCGGCTACTATTTCACCCGATGTAGCCGCAAATATTACACCTATAGTTAGTACAGGTAAATTAACTGTTGCTGATTTTAAGGATATTAAAAAAGCAAACTACCCTGTTGCAATTAATATTTCAGCGAAAAAAGTAACTGAAAATGTAGAAAGCAGTAATGTGATTGGCATCATCCCAGGAACTGATAAAAAAGACGAGTATGTAATGATTACGGGCCACTATGATCACTTAGGTAAAAGAGGCAATGTTATTTATTATGGTGCTGACGATGATGGGTCAGGTACAGTTGGCGTAATGCAAATTGCAGAAGCATTTGCAGCTGCTGCTAAAAAAGGAAAGCAACCAAGACGCACAATCGTATTTATGACTGTAAGTGGCGAAGAGAAAGGCTTATGGGGTTCGGAATACTATTCAGAGCATCCTATTTTCCCATTGGATAAAACAACTGTTGATTTAAATATTGATATGGTAGGTCGCGTTGATACAGAACGCTTAACTGCTGATTCCTTAAACTATGTATATGTAATTGGTCATGATAAACTAAGTACTGATTTACCAATTATCAATGAAGCAGCAAATAAAGCATCTAGTAATATTATTTTGGATTATAAGTTTGATGATCCAAATGATAAAAACAGAATTTACTATCGTAGTGATCATTACAACTTTGCACGCAAAGGGGTTCCTATCCTATTCTTTTATGATGGTATGTTATTAGCGGATTACCACAAACCAACGGATACGATCGAGAAAATTAATTTTGACTTAATGCAAAAAAGAGTGTTGATGATTTATCACACTGCATGTGAAATGATACAAAGAGAGGATATGTTGAAGAGAGATTTGAAATTGAATATGCCATCGAGATAACCATTGGACTTAGAAAAAATACGGAATTATTTTCCTCTCCGCTCACTTCGTTCAATGTTCGTCAAATAATTGTATTTCTTTCTAAGTCCAATTAAGTAAATCGGCGCCCTCGTTTATGGGGGGCGCCTAAACAATTATAAGAAAAGAATTAAAATGGGCCTTAAATTTCAGTAAGGCCCATTTTAATTATCGACCGGGCATATTCAATTTCAAATCTCTTTTCAACATATCTTCTCTTTGTATCATTTCACATGCAGTGTGATAAATCATCAACACTCTTTTTTGC
>CAJBLA010000003.1 GCA_903953815.1 uncultured Bacteroidota bacterium
AGGATTTGGTGACTTTTTTGATTACGCGGATGCGATTGCACCACTAGGAAATGCAACCGCTGAAGATTGTGCTAACTATTGTGTGACTTTATTTTCCGACTTAACCAAAATGGTTACGATGCAAAACTTATTCCATGATGGTGGTTATTCAACAACTGGTGTGAGTGATTTGATTATGAAGAAAGCAGGTATCACTGAAGGTTAACAAGAAACATAGAAAATCACTTTAATAAATAATACATGAGCAATAAACAAATTAATCCCAAACTAGTAGAAGCCATTGGCTACCTTGGTTCACTATTAAGTTGTATCACTTTTGTGCCGCAAGTTTATTTATCTTGGAAATCACAAAGTGTGGGGGATTTAAGTTTACTCATGGTATTGATTGTAAACTTTAGCTGTATTGTTTGGTTGACGTATGCTTATTTAATTAATAGCCGACCTGTACTTATCGCAAACACAATTGTATTAATACTGAGTTTAATGTTACTATATTTTAAATTAACTTTTTAAGTATATTTTTCGCGCTCACTTTTGTAAGCGCTACAATAAAAAAGGGTCGCCGATATATCGGGACCCTTTTTTATTTCCTCATCATAAGAGATAAAAATCATTAGAGAAGAACGAAGCACTGCTTCGTGATGTGCTGGTTACGCCTCATTAATTTAATAAATAAGGGGCTAGCAAAGCTTAGCCCCTTATTTATTTTTCCTCATAATTAGAGATAAAAATCATTAGAGATTAATTTTTATGGGCTTATTTTTCAAAAAGCCCATGGGAAAATTAATACTCGTCTTCATTAAACATGAAGTCGTCATTACTTGGGTAATCTGGCCAAATATCATCAATGCTTTCATATACTTCCCCTTCGTCCTCCAACTCCTGCAAATTCTCAACCACATCTAATGGTGCTCCACTACGAATAGAGTAATCGATTAATTCATCTTTTGTAGCCGGCCAAGGTGCTTCCTCTAAATAACTGGCTAATTCTAAAGTCCAAAACATAGGTTTCTTTTTTGCAAAAGTAGCCGTATAAATGATACTACCAAATGTGTTTTTTCTACAGGATGTAAACAAATTGTGAAATTTTGCCAAAATTGGGCCGGTAATCGTAGGTTTGTATCATGGAAAAGCAGCCTGCACTATTAGTTGCGACAGACATATATAAGAATTATGGCAATATTTCAGTCTTAAAAGGGGTATCCCTTGAGGTAAACAAGGCGGAGATGGTTTCTATTGTGGGCGCATCCGGGGCTGGCAAATCGACGCTGTTATATATTGTAAGTAGTCTTGAAAAAGCAGACAAAGGGCAAATTTTATTTCAAAATCAGGACATAAGTGCACTTTCCAATAAGCAACTCGCTCATTATAGAAATAACCAAATTGGCTTCGTTTTTCAATTTCATCACTTGTTACCAGAATTTACGGCACTTGAGAATATTTGTATCCCGGCTTGGATAGGTCAAAAACCAAAAAAACAAGTGGAAACAAAGGCCATGGAATTACTCGACTTTATGGGTTTGGCTGATCAAAAAGATAAAAAGCCCCATAGTTTATCTGGTGGTGAACAACAAAGAATTGCAGTGGCACGTGCTTTAATAAATAGTCCTGCTTTAATTTTTGCAGATGAACCTACCGGCAATTTAGATAGTGCCAATGCAGCTGCCTTGCATCATTTATTTATAAAATGTCGCGACACTTTTCAACAAAGCTTTTTAATTGTAACACACAATGAATCATTGGCTGAAATGAGCAATCGCACACTTCACATGAAGGATGGGCAAATTGTTTAATTACACCCTCGCCTTCCAAGGCATATCTGCCACGCCATTTAAATGTCCAATATACCTAGCTAAAACAAATAAGTAATCACTTAATCTGTTCAGGTATTTGATAACAATGGGTTCAACGAATAAATTTTCTTCTTGCAAGTTAACGCACCATCTTTCTGCACGACGACAAACACATCTCGCTACGTGCGTCATTGAAATAGCACTATGTCCCACTGGTAAAATAAAAGATCTCATGGGTTCCAAAACGGCGTTCATCGTATCAATCTCTTTTTCCAAATTTGTAATATCAATTTCAGTTAAATCAGGAATTTGTATGGCAGATTCTTTATCAGGATCACAAGCAAGATGAGATCCTACTGTAAATAAGCGATCTTGTACTTCGTTTAATACTTTTTGAATTTCCGCATTTCCGCACATATCACTCACTAATCCTACAAAGGAATTAAGCTCGTCCACTGTTCCATAGGACTCAATACGAATATGACTTTTAGGAACACGTGTTCCTCCTATTAATGAAGTTTTTCCTTCGTCTCCTGCTTTGGTATAAATTTTCATGCGGTAATATTTTCTTAAGACTAATTGCTTAAGGATTCTCTATGTAACAAAACTAATAAAATAAAGTTCACTTAGGCATAAAAAAGCTCCGCATAATATTATGGGAGCCTAATTAATTATCTTATTGGATCATCGCTTATTTGTGGCCTACATTCAAGGTATCTGTTTCCACATTCCCATCTCTTAACCTTACAACGCGGTGGGCATATTTCGCAATATCTTCCTCGTGGGTAACCAATATTACGGTATTACCTGATGAATGAATTTTTCCGAATAATTCCATGACTTCTACCGAGGTTTTGGTATCCAAATTACCTGTAGGCTCATCGGCTAATAATATAGATGGGTTATTTACAAGTGCGCGCGCAATGGCTACCCTTTGAATTTGACCCCCACTTAATTCATTTGATTTATGATGGCTTCTATCTGCTAGGCCTACTTTTTCAAGTGCGACCATCGCTCTTTCTAATCTTTCTTTTTTTGCAATACCTGCATACACCAATGGTAAGGCTACATTTTCTGCAGCTGATAATCTTGGTAATAAATTAAATTGTTGAAATACAAATCCAATTTCAACATTACGAATACCTGCTAATTCATCATCTGTCATCTTACTTACATCATGTCCATTTAAATCATACATCCCCTTGGTCGGTGAATCCAAGCAGCCTAGTATATTCATTAGCGTACTTTTTCCACTTCCCGAAGGACCCATCAAAGCCACATATTCATTTGACTCAATATCTAAATTAATCCCTTTTAAAACGGGTATGGCCTGACCTGCCATAAAATAACTTTTTTGTAAATCCCTTAATTGAATAACTGATGACATTATATAAATTTATTTATTTATTACTTTAGGTACTTTAAAAAACTCGCCGTTTTGATCAGGTGCATTTTTTAAAGCTGCTGTTCGATCAATGGATCCTTTTACTTCATCCGAACGCAATACATTCATACTATCTCCCATATGCATTAATGGCTCGGTGCCAGTGGTGTCTAATTCATTGAGCTTTTCTACAAAACCCACCAAATCCTGCATGTCTGCAACTAATTTGTCCATTTTTTCAGGTGCCACATTTAACCTGGATAAATGTGCCAAATGGCTTACTAATTTGTTGTCTACTTGCATAATACAAATGTAATCCAAAGGTGGCAACCCCCAAGCCGCATTTGTTAAATGGTCATAAGAAACAACCAGTGGCAAAAAAATTAGGGGAAATTGGAAGATTTTTTTGAAAATAGTTGCATAACTAACTAATTTTACAAAAATGTGCTTTTATGCAAAGATCAATTAAAAAAGTAGCGGTATTAGGAAGTGGCGTAATGGGTTCTCGTATTGCATGTCACTTTGCTGGGATTGGCGTGGAAGTATTATTATTAGACATGCTTACACCAGGTTCAAATGAAAGCACAAAAGCAAAAGAAAGAAACCAATTAGTGGATAGCTCTTTGCAAACAGCGATTAAATCAAACCCTTCTCCTCTATATCTTCAAAAATTTGCACAAAATATAAGCACTGGGAATTTCACGGACGATATTGCAAAAATCAGCAATGCAGATTGGATCATTGAAGTAGTGGTTGAAAGATTAGACATTAAAAAATTAATTTACGACGAGGTTGAAAAATACAGAAAGCCCGGAACTTTAGTCAGTTCAAATACTTCAGGCATACCCATACATTTAATGGCGGAAGGACGTAGTGAAGATTTTCAAAAACATTTTTGTGGTACGCACTTTTTTAATCCCCCACGCTATTTGCGTTTGCTTGAAATTATTCCTACGGCAAAAACAGATCCTAGCATCGTTGATTTTCATATGCATTATGGGGATATATTTTTAGGTAAAACCACCGTGCTTTGTAAGGATACTCCTGCCTTTATCGCTAACAGGGTGGGCGTTTTCAGCATGATGAGTGTTTTGCATATCATGGAAAAAATGGAATTAAGTATTGATGAAATTGAATCCATCACTGGACCAATTATGGGTCGCCCAAAATCAGCCACTTTCCGTACAGCCGATGTGGTAGGGATTGATACTTTAGTAAAAGTAGCCAATGGGGTTGCTGCAAGCTGTCCAAATGATGAGGCTAAAAATATTTTCACTTTGCCTGCTTGGCTTGAAAAAATGGTTGAACAAAATTGGTTAGGTGATAAAACTGGTCAAGGATTTTTTAAGAAAATAAAAACAGCTAGCTCCAAAGAAATTTTAACACTAAATTTAAAAACTTTCGAATACGAGCCGCGCGTTAAAATAAAATTTGCTTCGATTGGTGTTGCTAAAGCAATGGAAAGTTTACCCGAACGTTTAAAAAGTTTATACGCAGCAAAAGACAAAGCAGGTGAATTTGTACGTCAATTTCATTTTGCATTGTTCTCCTATATCAGCCATCGTATTCCAGAAATTAGTGATGAACTTTACCGATTGGACGATGCTTTGAAAGCAGGTTTTGGTTGGGAGATTGGGGCTTTTGAAACTTGGAATGAATTAGGTGCTACACAAGTGGTTAGCGATATGAAATCAGCTGGATATGTCCTAGCACCTTGGGTTCAAACCATGTTAGATAAAGGCTTAAGCTTTTATAAAGTGCAAGAAGGCAAACGCTATTACTATGATGTAGCAACTGAATCTTATAAATTAATACCGGGAAGTGAGTCCTTCTTAATTTTATCTGATTTAAAGGAAAAGACCATTTGGAAAAACAGCGCATGTACTATGGTGGATATGAATGATGGCATTGCAGGATTTAGCTGGAACACCAAAATGAATAGTATTGGTGGCGAGGTTTTAGAAGGTATAAATAAAGCGATTCATATTGCAGAAGATAAATTTAATGGTTTAGTCATTGCCAATGAATCCAATTTATTCAGTGCAGGCGCCAATGTGGGTATGATTTTTATGTTGGCTATTGAACAAGATTACGAGGAACTCGATATGGCTATTCGTACTTTTCAAAATAGCATGATGCGTGTGCGCTACTCTTCTATTCCTGTAGTAGTGGCCCCTCATGGGCTTTGTTTGGGCGGGGGTTGTGAAATGAATTTACATGCAGATAGTATTTGTGCTGCTGCAGAAACTTATATTGGTTTAGTAGAATTAGGTATTGGTGTAATACCTGGTGGTGGTGGCACTAAGGAATTAGTGTTACGCGCCTCTGATGAGATGCATGCAGATGAACCAGAAACCATTACCCTTAATCGTAGGTTTATGCAAATTGCAACCGCAAAAGTAGCAACAAGTGCACATGAAGCCATGGATATGGGCATCTTAAGAAAATCACAGGATTTTATTTTACTCAATCAATCAAGACGCATTACCAAAGCCAAAGACCAAGCACTACAATTATTTAATGCAGGATATACCCAGGCACAACAAAGAAAAGATATTAAAGTATTAGGAAAAGCAGGACTAGGTGCATTATACGCAGGTATTAATGGTATGCACAAAGCTGGATATGCTTCCGACCACGATGTTAAAGTGGCTAAGAAATTAGCATTTGTAATGTGTGGCGGTGATTTAAGTGAACCCACTACTGTCAACGAACAATACTTATTGGATTTGGAACGCGAAGCATTCTTAAGTTTGTGTGGCGAAAAGAAAACATTGGAGCGTATACAATCAGTCATCACTGCAGGCAGACCAATAAGAAACTAGTTGTAATTTTTTTACACTTATTTACATCAATACTGATTACAACAAATCATTCAATGCCGAATCTAATGTGGGGTAATCGAATTTAAAATCGGATTCTTGTATTTTTTTGGAGGATACTTTAGCACTCTTTAAAATTTCAATACTCATTTCTCCCAACATTATTTTTAATACGAAAGCGGGAACAGGAATGGGCAAATAAAAGCCGCGTAATTTTTTTGTAATTGCTATTATTAAATCTTTGTTACTTGTTGGATCAGGCGAAACTGCATTATAAACTCCTTTTAAGGAAGCTGATTCAATCCCAAATAAAATCATTTTACATAAATCCTTATAATGTACCCAGCTGACCATTTGACTACCTGTCCCAAAAATAGTTGCTAAGCCAAATTGCGCAGGTTTGATAAATTCAGCCAAAGCACCCCCCTGCTTATTTAATACGATTCCTATTCTTAGGCTAACCAATTTGATACCCATGGTTTCCACGGGTTTTACACTGTCCTCCCATCGTTTACAGGTATCACCTAAAAATGCAGCATCCACAGGATCAGTCTCTACAAATCCATGTTGCAAACTTTGTTCAGTATCTGGACCATACCAACCAATCGCTGATGCCGCAACCACTGTTTTAACTTGATGTGAACTTTCAGATAAATACTTCACTAACAATGCACCCGAGATTACCCTGCTATCCACAATTTCTTGTTTGCGTTTTTTTGACCATCTTTTATCTGCGACACCTGCCCCAGCCAAATGTACAATAGCATCTGCTTTCCCAATTGCTAATGGATCAATATAACCCTTGGCTATGTCCCAAACAGCATAGGTTAAATTAGGTATTGGAGAAATTTGCGGCTTGCGTGTTAAAATAATCACCTGATAGCCCTTACTTAATAATAATTGTGTAAGGGAAGATCCTACCATTCCAGTTCCTCCTGTGATTAATACTGTTTGCATTTGTTAAAGGTACAATTTTTGTTCATTTTGAATGGATTAGTAAGATTCAAATAGCGGTTTTTGTAAGAATATTAAAATGATGCATATAACTATCCGCAATAAAAAACCCCGCCTGATGAAGGGCGGGGTTACAACTAAAATCAACTATACATAAAAACTAAATCAATCCGGTTTTTTACCATCCATAAAAGTATTGATGGTTGAAATTTGTGTTTGGTTATTCTCATCCTTATCCACGGTGTACTTACTGTAATAATTTTCAACAGAAGCCAAAGTATTACCAAACATTTCCATATTTCTTCTAACATATGCAGGCACTGATTCAAAATCATTATTAGAATCATTGGCATTGTTAATATTAAAAGATAAATTTCTTAATTTCTGAATACGTTCAGCCACTTTTTTCCTTTGTTCTTCTGCATTATCTAATGGCATCTCATAATTTGCTTGTTGATTGACATGTGCCACAGGTGTATTGGATTCCTCTCTCATCACCAATTGCATCGAAGGTTCTTCCTCATATCTGAAAGAAGACTCAAATACAACTTCCGCAGGTGCAGGTGTTTCAATCACAGGAGCAGTATACATTTCAACAGTTGCTACTTCTTCTTCCGCAATATTTTCATCGATGGTCATTTCCACTTCCATCAATTCTTCCTCCATCAATTCCGCTTCCATGAATTCTTCTTCAATGAGCGTTTCTTCTACTTCTTCCTCAATAGTGATTTCTTCTAACATAAAGTCTTCTTCCATTGCTACACTTGAATCTGTCTCGTTAACTTCAAAAATCACTTCATTAGATGCATTTACTGGAGCTAAAGCTTCTTCCTCAACTTCGTCCGCTTCCTCCACATAAATATTCAAAGGCTTACTTAAAATAAAGTCAGAAACAATAGTAGCTTCTTTCTCTGCTTCCATATTCAAAGTGAACACTTCTTCTTCCACTTCTTCTTCCATATCAGCTTCTACTTCATCTTCAAATGCAGGCTCCTCTTCTAGTACTAAGGTTGGCATTAAATCATTGTTCTCAAAAGCCATCACTTCCATCTCTTCTTCAACATCTTCCTCCGATACTAACATTTCATCTTCCTCCATCTCTTCTAATTCATCTTCTTCCATCTCTTCTTCCATGCTATCTGCAGCGGCAATTGAAGCTTGTGCATTTAACTCCCAAATGGTATCATATTTATCCAATACTACTTCCTTTACTTCTTCCTCCTCCATTAATGGAGCTTCTATTTCAGGCGCTTGGTCAAATGAAAAATGAATGGGCGTTTCTTCTGTTTGATCTAAAATAAAATGATCCTCCGCTTTTTCATTTACTTCATTCATTAATGGCTCCTGCTTGATTTGCTCAGTTGCAACTGCATCTGTGACCAATGTCATTACTATTTTTTCCTCAATAGGAGCCTCCGCTTTTTTTGGTGTTTCAGTTTTAAAAGGATCTTTACCTTCAAAACCTGTAGCGATTAATGTGATCCCTAATTTTTTATCAAGGGTAGCATCATAGCCCATACCCATAATGACATCAGAATGCTCACCAGTTCTTTCTCTCAAGAAATTATTGATGGTTTCTAATTCATCCATCGTGCACTCATATTCCCCTTCTGCACTATTAATATTTAATAAAATCCATTTTGCACCTTTAATATCATTGTCATTTAACAATGGTGAATTCAAGGCTTCTTCAATGGCTCTTTCTGCTCTGTTCTCTCCTTCCACTTCGGCTTTACCTAAAATAGCAACACCGCCATTTTTCATCACCGTACAAACATCCGCAAAGTCAACAATAATGTGACCGCGGCTATTAATAACATCGGTAATACATTTAGCTGCAGTTGCTAAAACATTATCTGCTTTCGTAAATGCCTCTTTCATTTTTAAATTACCATATTGAACACGTAATTTATCATTTGAAATCACCAACAATGTATCCACTAATGGTTTTAATTGATTGATTCCTTCCTCTGCTTGTTTTTGACGACGAGGCCCTTCAAATCCAAAAGGTGTGGTAACAATACCCACCGTTAATATACCTAAGTCCTTACAAATTTTTGCAATAATTGGCGCACCACCAGTTCCTGTACCACCACCCATTCCCACTGTGATAAAGGCCATGCGTGTGTTAACTTCTAATATTTTTCTGATTTCTTCTAAAGATTCTTCCGTTGCTAACTTACCAACTGAAGGATCTGCTCCAGCCCCAAGCCCCTGTGTTAAATGTGGGCCTAATTGAATTTTGTTGGGCACATCACTTTGTTCAATGGCCTTAGAATCTGTATTACAAATAATAAAATCAACGCCTTCTATATCCTGCTTAAACATAAAGTTTACAGCATTACTACCGCCACCGCCTACGCCTAGGACCTTGATGATAGATGATTTTTGTTTAGGCAAGTCAAATTGAATCATTTTTTTGTTTTTAAATGGGTTAGTTAGATGGTTAGTTGTTAGTTAGTTACGTCGAAATTAGCTATTTTAGAATTTATTCTACTTGATATTTATAACCACAATGTGGGTAAATAATATTACAAAGGTTTGTCAGGTTCCTCATTAAATATTTCAATCAAGTTATTCTTAAAGCGATCCCAAAATTTGCTCTTTCTTCTTTCAATTTGTTCAACTGTTAAAGTGGTAACTGGTGCAGCTTTTTCCACTTTTTGACTTGTTAAAGTATTGGCCCCATTGTTGTTATTTACAGTCAATGATTTTGGCACTTCCACTCTTTTAAAGTTTTCAGCAAATACCTTATAGTTTTGTTCGAAATCATTATACCCTTTCAAGATTAATCCAATACATGTTGAATACATTGGTTTTTTCAACTCATCAATATGATTAGGTGCTAAATGTTCATTAGGTAACCCAATTCTAGCATTTAAACCAGTGATATACTCAGTTAATTGAATCAGGTGTTTTAGTTGAGATCCGCCACCAGTCAATATCACACCCCCATTTAATTGACGACTATCCAAACCCACTTGTTTTAAATGGTAGGTGACAAAATCCAATATTTCACTCATTCTAGCTTGTATAATTCCTGCTAAGCTTTTCACACTAATTTCTTTCGCTGGCATTCCTTTTAAACCTGGAATAGTGACATAAGCATTTGCTTTTGCCTCATCTGCTAAAGCGCTACCAAACTGCACTTTCATTGCCTCTGCTTGACTTTTCAATACGCCTAAGCCAAGTCGAATATCATTGGTTATGTTTTCGCCACCAAATGGTATAACTGCAGTATGCTTCAAGATGCCATCATAAAATACAGCTAAATCACTGGTACCACCACCAATATCTAAAATTGCGACACCCGCTTCTAAATCGATATCACTCATAACCGCACTTGCAGAAGCTAGGGGTTGTAATACTAAATCCTTCGTCACTAAACCACTACGCTCCACCGAACGATTGATATTACGAATTGCATTTCTGTCACCAGTTAGTATTAAAAAGTTTGCACCCACTTTTACTCCATTCACGCCTACCGGCTCTTTCACATTTGGATTATTATCAACATGAAACTCTTGTGGTATCACGTCAATAATTTGATCCCCAGCTGGAATAAATGTTTTGCGTTGGTTGTTAATTAATTGCTCAATTTCCCAAGGTTGAATTTCGTTCTCTGCATCCTGACGAACCATATCACCCCTTGTTTGTAAACTTTTAATATGATGACCAGCAATACCTACAAATACTTCATTGATTTCTAAATCAGGATTGCTTAATTGACAATTTTGAAGTGCTTGTTGAATTGCTTTAATGGTTTGATCAATGTTTAACACTTGGCCATGTTGCACCCCATTACTATTGGCACGCCCAAAGCCCAAAATCTCTAATTTGCCAAACTCATTTTTTCTACCAGCTATAGCCGCAATCTTTGTGGTACCAATATCTAGACCCACAATGATGGGCGAATCGTTTTGACTCATTTTTATGTATTTTAGTTGTTAGTTGTTGTTGTTCTTAGAAGTCGTCTTTGTCGGCATTAAAGCCTTCGCTGATTTCTTCTTATTAATTAACGATTTATTGTTTTGTTTATTGTCTTTTTTCTTGATTTGTTTGTTGATTTTTATTGGGGTGCTTTTTTTAGTTGCAGCCACTTTAACTGCGGGCTTATTAGCCAGTTTATTTTCAACTAATTTGACTTCTTTTTTTATAGCCATGGGCGTTACTTTCTTCAAGGTATCTTTGATAACCGGCGCTGTTGCGGTATCAGGGTTCGTTAACCCTTTATCCATTGTAGCTAATACCGAATTTTGAAATGGCATCATACCTGGCGCATATTGAATAGGCTCCATTCCCTTTTTCAGGGCAACAATTTGTCCGTCAAATCTGCAATCCAATACTTGATAGGCATTGATCCCACTTTGTACCCACACTTTTTTATAGAAAGTATATAAACGATTTAATTTATCTGCCAAATTATCCACCGACCCTATTAAAACAGTATGATCCCCTAAACTAGGCACCATTTGAAAATCACCATTGGACCCGATATTTACTTGTGCAATTTGCGCTGTAAAAAAGCTATCCGATTTTATTGTATTTGAAAAAAAGAGTACCTCTTTAAGTAGTATACTATCTGGCGCAGATAAATTATCTTGATCAGTTGGGAACCCTGTAAAAACTGGCAAACGCAGCACGGTAAGCTGTTTTAAAGGTAAACGCCAACCTTGATCATCTATATAAAAGGAACTTCCCGAAGCTGTAAAAACACGTGCTATCGGAATTCTTTGTTGTATTTTAACTTCTAATAATTGTTGGTTATTGATAAATAGTTCTGCATTTTTTATCCATCTTATTTTTTCTAACTCCTTTTCAACCGATATTAAATTAATACTTTCAACAATCGCACCTTTGACAATCCCTTGGTCTTTTAATATTTGAGTGATTTCATTTTCATCCATGAATAAAGCCTTGGTTGTTTCGCCTACCAATTCTACTTGTATTTGCGATAATTTTTTAGCTGCTTTTGCTTTCCATGCAATTACAAATAAAAATATAAGTGCTGCACCTGCAATGCTCCACAAAGTTTTAATCAATATGTTTTGCCATTGCTTCATTTGGTAGGTATAAGAAGGTCTTTAATATGATTGATACAAACATCTATATCACCTGCACCTGCCATCACTATCAACTTATCAGGTGTGGTTGCTGCCCAAGCTAATAATGCCTCTTTTGACATTACTTGTTTTTTTGAGATACTCATTTTTTCTATCAGCATATCACTGGTAACTCCTGGGATGGGCAATTCCCTTGCTGGATAAATAGGTAATAAAATAACTTCATCTGCCTTATCCAATGTTTCAACAAAACCATCACATTGATCCTGCGTACGACTATATAAGTGTGGTTGAAAAACTAAAACCATTTTCTCGCCTGGATATATACTTCTTACACCAGCTATTAATGCATTTAATTCTTCTGGATGATGCGCATAATCGTCAATCAAAACCTTATTTTCGGTTTTAACCTTATACTCAAAGCGACGCTTAACCCCTTTGAAATCCGCAACCGCTAACTTGATTTTATTTTCATCAATACCTAAGGTTAATGCAATTGCAATTGCAGCTGTTGCATTTTCAACATTGTGCAAGCCCCCCATATTCAAAACTACTTCCTTCAAAACGCCCCCTGGATGCACTAAATCAAAAATATAAGATCCATCCACCACATTTAAATTTTGCGTATGGTACGATGCATCGTTTTTATCATACCCATAAGTTTGAATCGTTTTATTATCCGAATTAGTCACCACCGTTGTTCCCATTTTTTGAATCAATGTACCCCCTGGCTTAATCTTATCTGCATATTGCCCAAAAGCTTTCAATACTTCTTCCGCGGTGCCATAAATATCTAAATGATCCGGATCCACTGCAGTAATGACTGCTATATTTGGCGATAATTTCAAAAAACTACGATCGTATTCATCCGCTTCCACAACCACTACATTTTTTTCATGGCTCCAAAAATTAGTATTATAATTGGAAGCAATGCCTCCTAAAAATGCGTTGCACCCATATTCAGTATGTCGTAAAATATGGGCTGTCATTGAAGTAGTCGTAGTTTTTCCATGTGTACCTGCAATACCAATCGTAAAAGCATTTTCAGTCACCCATTGTAATACATCACTGCGCTTAACTACATTGTAACCATGATCTCTGTAATAATTTAATTCCCCATGATCCGCAGGTATGGCAGGGGTATAAACAACAACAGTAGCTGCTTTGTCCATTTGATTTAAATCATCTTCAAAGTGTATTTGTATCCCTTCTTTCACCAAATCATCCGTTAATACCGTGGGTGTTTTATCATAACCAGAAACATGCACACCTTGTGTGTTAAAATACCTAGCTAAGGCACTCATACCAATACCACCAATCCCTATGAAGTAAATATTTTTTATGTTAGTTAGTGGGTTCATTCGTACTATTACTTTACTGATTTTTAAATATGTTGTAGTATTTGTTGTGCAATCACTTCATCTGCATTTGTAAATCCATGTGCTTTTATTTTTTCTTCCATCAACTGCCTAGCCTGTTCATCCTGCATCAAACTTTGTAATAAAGGGATTAATTTTTGATTCACTTCATTATCGCTGACCATTTTTGCAGCACCATTTTCCACCAATGCCATCGCATTGTGTGTTTGGTGATCCTCAGCTGCATGTGGATAGGGTACAAAAATGGCCGCCTTGCCTGTGATTGAAATTTCAGCCACCGCCATCGCACCCGATCTGCTTACCACAATATCTGCAGCAGTGTATGCGGCGCTCATATCATCAATAAAGGAACTCACATAAACATTAGCATACTCATTTGCTGCAGTTACATAAGCCGCAGCATTTGGTTTTCCTGTTTGCCAAATCAACTGTACGTTATCTTTCAAAAATGCGGCCAAATTACTTTGGATGGCTTTATTAATGGAGCTTGCACCCAAACTTCCACCCACGATTAATAACGTTTTTTTATTGGGCATTAAACCAAAATGCAACACTGCATTATTTTTACTATAGGAAGTATGGAGAATATTTTGTCTCACTGGATTGCCTGTTACCAATATTTTATCAGCAGGAAAAAATGATTCCATTCCTTTTGTTCCTGTGAATATTTGTGTAGCATCAGCACCTAACCATTGGTTTGCTTTACCCGCAAATGCGTTTGACTCGTGAATAAATGTAGGAATGGATTTTGTTTGTGCTTGTTTCAAAACGGGAAAGCTAGCATAGCCACCAACACCAAAAACGGCATTGGGTTTAAATCTTTTTATAATCGCTTTCACTTGAAAATAACTCTTTAATAATTTCCAAGGCAAGGATATATTTTTTAATAAATTAGTTCTGTTAAATCCTGCTATAGTGATGCCAATAATCTCATACCCTGCTTGTGGCACTTTCTCCATTTCCATTTTACCCAATGCACCCACAAACAATATAGCCGCATCAGGTTGTATTTTCTGAATCGCTTGTGCTACCGCTATCGCAGGGAAAATATGCCCTCCGGTACCGCCACCAGCAATGATGATGCGTATATTTTTATATTGTGGACTTAATGCCATTGTCTACTTCCGTGTTTTCTTCAGGTAATTCAATTTCAGTTTCTACTGGCGCCTTCCCTTCCAATTGTTCCACATTTCGTGCAACACTTAATATCAATCCAATAGCGCAACAAGTAAATATAAACGAGCTTCCACCCATACTTACCAATGGTAATGTTACCCCTGTCACTGGAACAATATTTACATTCACTGCCATATTCGCAATGGCTTGAATGATTAATGTAAAACTTAAACCAAGTGCTAAAAAAGCACCAAAAGCATAAGGACATCTTCTAAAAATTCGAATACATCTAAATAAAAAAACCAAATAAATAAAGATGATAAACGCCCCTCCAATCAACCCATATTCTTCTATAATAACCGCATAAATAAAATCATTATACGCTTGCGGTAAAAAATTTCTTTGACGACTATTACCAGGACCAAGACCAAAAAAGATACCACCATTTGCGATAGCTATTTTTGCTTGTTGTACTTGGTAAGGCACTTCATTTTCATTGGCGTACATAAAATCCTGCACCCGATTTACCCAGGTGCCGACGCGACCAAAACTTTTCATTTTTTCAGCAACCACTGGTTGTCCTTCGACAGATTTGCTGGAGTGTGTCGCAATGGCTACACCCACAATAATTGCCACAGGTATCATCGCAACCAAAATGGTCAATAATATATGCTTAAAACTTACGCGGCCAATAAACATGAGCAATAAGGAAGTGGCACCTGTCAATAAGGCGTTAGACAAATTTGCTGGCATGATTAAACCACAGATGATGAAAACAGGAATAATGATAGGTAAAAATCCTTTCTTAAAATCCTTAATTACTTCCTGCTTTTTACTTAAAACCTTTGATATATACATAAACAATGCAAGCTTTGCCACATCGCTACTTTGTATGGTCAAATTGATAATGGGTAATTTAATCCATCTGCTTCCATCATTTATTTTTGCACCAAAAAATAAAGTATAAATTAATAATGGAATCGACAACATAAATAATATGGTCGCAATTCTTGAAAACACTGTATAATTGATCCGGTGCAATCCAAAAATTACCAACAAACCCACCAAAGTAAATATCACTTGCTTAAATAAATAAACGCTTGTGTTACCACGGTACATTTTATATGCCAATGAACCTGTTGCACTATACACGACCAGTATAGATATCAATGATAATACAATGACTAACCCCCATATGTATTTATCACCCCTTGTTCTTTGGTCCAAATGCTCCTTCATGCCTCCAATCGAAGGCATTTGTGAAAATAATTTATCCGTGGTCTCGTTGAACATGCTTATAATTCTTTTACTGACTCTTTAAATTGAACACCTCTATCCTCATAGTTTTTAAATAAGTCAAAACTTGCACATGCTGGGCTTAACAAAACAACATCTCCTTTTTCAGCTAACTTAAAAGCCGCAGTCACTGCTTTTTTTGCAGAATCTGCTTCAACAATTGAAGCTACTTTGTCTCCAAAAAAGTCAATGATCTTTTTGTTATCTGTTCCCATACAAATAATTGCCTTTACTTTTTCTTTTACTAATTCAGCAATTAATTCATAGTCGTTTCCTTTATCCACACCGCCTAAAATTAGCACAGTTGATTTCTGCATGCTCTCTAATGCATACCAAGTACTGTTTACATTGGTTGCTTTACTGTCATTTACAAAGTCAACACCACGAACAGTTGCCACAAATTCCATACGGTGTTCAAGACTATGAAAATTACTTACGGCTTCGCGGATTTTTTCTTTGCGAATCCCCAAAGTAGTTGCAGCAATACTTGCAGCCATTGTATTATAAGCATTATGCTTGCCTTTTAATGCAAAGTCATAAATACTCATCGACACGCGTTCTTCTTGGATTTTTAACATCATTTGGTCGTTTTTGATGTAGCCTCCTTTTTTTACTTCTTGTTTCATAGAAAATGGTAATGGGTTAGTATTAGTAGTTAGTAGTTCTAAATGTTTGACAATGACTTCGTCGTCAATGCAGTAAATAAAATAATCCTGTGCAGTTTGATTTTCAATAATTCGAAATTTACTTTTAATGTAATTTTCAAATTTGTAATCGTATCTGTCTAAATGGTCTTCTGTGATATTTAATAAAATAGCGATATCGGGTTTGAAATGTATGATATCATCTAATTGAAATGAGCTTACTTCAATAATGTATAAGGATTTAGGCGCAACAGCTATTTGTCTTGCAAATGAAAATCCAATATTTCCTACCATGGCAACATCATCATTCACCAATTGGCAAATATGATATAGTAATGAAGTGGCAGTGCTCTTTCCATTGCTTCCAGTGATGGCAGCAATTTTACTAAAGCCTTTATATCTATATCCAAATTCAATTTCACTTATCACGGGGATACCTTTGGCTCTGATTGCCTTTACCATTTCATTTTTTTCAGGTATTCCGGGACTTTTCATCACCTCGTCCGCATTCAAAATTTGATCAACACTATGCTTTCCTGACTCAAAAGCAATACCATTGTCCTCCAATTCTTTTTGGAAATTAGCTTTAATGGTGCTTCCATCAGATACAAATACTTCATAGCCTTTTTGTTTGGCTAATAAAGCAGTACCTATCCCGCTTTCCCCTGCACCTAATATGACTAATCTTTTAGACAATGTATTATCTTGTTTTTAATGTTAAGATGGAAGCAATCACTAATAAAATGGTAATGATCCAGAAACGAACAGCAATTTTGCTTTCATGAAAACCCTTCTTTTGGTAATGATGATGTAGTGGACTCATTAAAAACACCCTTCGACCTTCCCCAAACTTCTTCTTAGTGTATTTGAAATAGCTTACTTGAATTATAACACTTAAGTTTTCAATTAAAAACACACCACAAAAAATGGGGATCAATAATTCCTTTCTTACTATAATGGCCAATGAAGCAATAATGCCGCCCAAGGCCAAACTTCCAGTATCTCCCATAAACACCTGCGCTGGATAAGCATTGTACCATAAAAATCCAATACAAGCGCCTACGAATGCACCCACAAATATGGACAACTCCCCTAAATTGGGTATGTACATTACATTTAAATAGTCAGCGAAAACATAGTTACCACTTACATATATAAATACACCTAATGCAGCACCTATGATTGCACTTACCCCTGCTGCTAATCCGTCAAGACCGTCTGTTAAGTTGGCACCATTAGAAACTGCAGTGATGATAAATGTGACAATTAATATATAAATGATCCATGTATATTTTTCAGCACCTGGCCCTATCCAACTTACCAATCTGCTATAATTAAATTCATGGTTTTTAACAAATGGAATAGTCGTAATTGGTGTTTTAACTTTTACAAACCTTCTTTCCTCTCCATTTATTTTTCTTACCACTATATCAGCGCCTTTTGCTACTTTTTCTCCTTTGGCCAAACTTTCAGAAACATTGGTAGATACTATTTCTCTTTCCACCGTCACTGCATTGCTAAAGTATAAGGTTACGCCAATAATAATTCCCAATCCAACCTGTCCAATAATTTTAGAAATTCCCGCCAGTCCATCACTATTTTTCTTTTTATACGACTCCCCTTTGCTTTGAGATTCTTTTCTTGCTTTGATTTTAAAATAATCATCTAAAAAGCCAATTAAGCCCAACCAAACTGTACATAAAATCATTAAGCGGATATACACTTTATCCAAATTGGCAAATAACAAAGTTGGGATTAGGATGCTTAACAAAATAATGATGCCCCCCATGGTTGGTGTTCCCTTTTTTTGTTGCTCGCCTACCAAACCTAATTCACGTACACTTTCCCCAATTTGCTTTTTTTGTAAAAACAAAATCATTTTTTTACCATAAACAGTTGCAATGAATAAGGATAATAAAATTGCCATGGCAATTCTGAATGTCAAAAACTGGAATGCCCCTAATCCAGGTATATTGAATGTTTTATCTAACCATGAAAATAATTGGTACAGCATAGGAGGTTTATTTGGCTAAATCGTTAAATAAATTTTGTAATACTTCTTTATCATCGAAATGTTGCTTCACACCATTTATATCTTGATACTTCTCATGCCCTTTCCCCGCAATTAAAATAATATCCCCAGGTTTTGAAAAATGCACCGCCGCCTTTATTGCTTCTTTACGATCCACGATGTTGATATACTTTCTTTTTGCTGCACTACTCAAGCCCTGCTCCATATCCTTGATAATGTCATTGGGATCCTCAGAGCGCGGATTGTCACTTGTGAAAAATACTTTTGTACTTAAATCACAAGCCACTTGTGCCATAATTGGACGCTTCGTTTTATCTCTATCTCCACCACATCCAACCACTGTAATAACATCCTCTCCACCTTTTCTTAATTTTGCAATCGTAGTTAAAACATTCTCCAATGCATCAGGTGTGTGCGCATAATCAACAATACCAATACGTTGATCAAGTCCGATGATATAATCAAACCTGCCTTCAGCACCTGTTAATGCACTTAGTATGGTTAACACCTCCTCCGATTTTTCACCCAACTGAATAGCCACGCCATACACTGCTAAAAAATTATATGCATTAAAAATGCCAATCAACCTGCAATGCACTTCAATTTCATTCACCAACAATACCAATCCATGCAATTGATTTTCTAATATTTTTCCTTTATACGTTGCTGGTGCATGTAATGCATAAGTCAACTTATTCGCTTTTGTATCTGCTAACATTTGAGCACCATTTTTATCATCTACATTGGTGATTGCAAATGCAGCATTTGGCAAATGATCAAAAAATGCTTTTTTAGCATCCAAATAAGCCTCGAAAGTTTTATGATAGTCTAAATGATCATGTGTAATATTTGTAAATACTCCGCCAGTGAAATTTAATCCTGTAACGCGATGTTGATGAATAGCATGACTACTTACTTCCATAAATACATGCGTGCAACCCGCTTGCACCATTTTATCCAACAATGCATTTAATTGAATTGCATCAGGCGTGGTATGTGTCGCTGGAACAATGGTATCTGCAATATGATTTTCAACTGTGCTTATTAACCCACAGGTATATCCCAATCCTTTAAATAATTTAAACAACAAAGTCGCCACCGTCGTTTTCCCATTGGTACCAGTAATGCCCACTAATTTTATTTTATTGGATGGTTCATTATAAAACTGATGTGCCATGATGGCAACAGCAACACTTGTATTTTCAACCATCAGGTAGGTAACCCCTGGAACTGTTACCCCAGGTAAATGTTCGCAAACAATAACAGTAGCTCCTTTTTCAATAGCAGTGTCAATAAAATGATGCCCATCCACTTGCACACCACTAATGGCAACAAATACAGATGATGGAGTCACCTTTCTGGAATCAATCTGAATATCATTGACTAATTGCTTCGTTGATCCAACAACTTCACGAAGTGCAACTCCAAATAATATAGATTGTAATTCTTTCATTAATTTAATTCAATTTGAATTTGTTGTCCTTTTGAAATATAAGCGCCTTGAGCAATACTTTGTTTTACTACTTTTCCCTTTCCAATACAACTCACTAATAAGCCTCTTTTTTCACACAACCATAATGCATCTTGTAATTTTAATCCACTGATATCTGGCATCGTACTGTCTGAAATCATTTGCTGTCTTCCAATAACATTAGCACCCATGCCATTTACTTTCACCCAATCAGCAGATGCATTCGTGGAGTCTTTATAAGGAATCGCTAATGTTTTAGCAATTTGCTGTAAGGACATTTTAGAAATTGAATAATTAAACAACTGACTATCTTTTACATTAAATGCAGGAAGTATGTTTAATTTATTTTGAATATAAGTTGAATACAGCCTATCTGAAATTTCTTTCCAAACCGGACCTGCTACAGATGCACCATAATAATTAGCAGCATGTGCCTTATTTTTTATTATCACTACGATGGTGTATTGTGGATTGTCTGCAGGGAAATAGCCTGCAAATGAAGATTGGAAAATACCTTCGCCATACCCTTTATTTCCATTCGCTACTTTAGCAGTTCCTGTTTTGCCAGCCACTTTATACAAACTATTCGCAAATAGTTTTTTTCCAGTACCATTAATGCAAACACCTTCCAATGCGATACGTAAATCTCTAATAGTTGTTGGCTTGCACAATTGCGCATTGTATACCTTTGGTGAAAATGACTTTAAAATTCGCCCTTCTTCTTGTATCGCATTGACCAAATAGGGTTTCATCATCACTCCATTATTTGCAATCGCATTATATAAATTCAAAGTTTGAATTGGCGCTATTTCAATATTATAACCAAAGGCCATCCAGGGCAAAGTGGTTGGCCCCCATATTTTATTTCCTGGTTTTACAATTCTTGGTTGCTTCTCCCCTACTAAATCAATACCAGAAGTTGAATCCAATCGCAATTTTGTTAAATGCCTAAAATATACATCCACATTATTGGTATAACTAGCCAAAGCAATTTTTGCCATACCTACATTGGAACTTTCTTCAAAGGCTTCTAATACAGATGCATCAAATTTCCCATGCTTTTCAGAATCAGAAACCGTTTGACCTGCTACATTCCAAGAACCGCCTTCTAAATTAACACGTGAGTTCAAAGTAACTTTACCATCTTCTAAAGCTGATAATAAGGTAACTAATTTGAAAGTTGATCCGGGCTCAGTAGGTGTCATTGCATAATTCAAATCCTCTCTATATACCCCCTCACTTATTTTTCCAAGATTAGCAATCGCTTTAATTTTACCTGTTTTCACTTCCATCACCATCGCTACACCTGATGTCGCTTCATTTTTGATCATCATCTTCATTAATGCGTTCTCAGTCACTTCCTGAATAAATACATCAATGGTACTCACAATATCTTTCCCTGTTTCTGGCTCAATCTCAAATTGACCTTCCTCCACAGGAACAGTTACACCACCTGCAATGGCTCTAACCAACTGACGACCATTGCGTCCATTTAATACGGTATCGTATGACTTTTCAAGTCCTACTTTATTTTCATCTCTCGCTAATCCAATAGTGCGGTAGCCAATATTTTCATAAGGATTTAATCTGAAATTTTTCTCCTGTGCAATCAATCCACTCTTATAGCGGCCCAATCGGAACATCGGAAACTTGATCAATGTTAAATATTCGCGATAATCAATCTTTTTTCTTAATTCATAATTTCCCTCGCTAGCCTCAAAAGCTTTGGTCAATTCATTTTTATAGCCTTCCGCAGATTTATCTTTAAATAAAGTGGCCAATGAAATAGACAATGAGTCAATATTTTCTCTAAATATTTTTCCGCTCTTTTCGTGTAATGGTTCAACTCTGAAGTCAATATAAATGTCAAACCTAGGCATATTGGTACTTAACATTTGTCCATCCTCGCTGTAAATAGTACCCCTTGCCGCCGGAATTTCCACAATTCTTTGGTGCAAACTATCACTTAAACTTCTCCAATATTTGCCTTCTACTTGTTGAATATAAAATGCCCTACCTAAAATGGTGATACAAACTATAACAATTAAGATATAACTTAAATATACCCGCCATAATATGTCGCGTTTTACATCCATTATTTTGATTGTTCTTTTGTATTATGATTAGATGGAATTCTTTTTTCTAAAACCAAACGAATTGGCATTTCCTTAGCTACCACCAAACCGAACGGGGCTACTTCATTTTCAATTTCAACAGCACGACTACGGCGCATCAACTCGGCCTTCACTGTTTTATATTCAAACTGTAACTCCTTCAGCTCCTTTTGAGTGGTATTGATTTGACGAATCGTCTTGTCGGTTAAATGCCCGTTCGCAATGTATAGGATTGCTAAAAATGCCAGGAACAAAAACAACGTAATGTTCATGACTATCCATTGATAATTAAAGATGCTTTTAAAAGCAGCTTTTGGACTTGGGTTAACGGGTACGGACATACTACTTATAATCTTTCCGCAGCGCGCAATTTTGCGCTTCTGCTTCGATTGTTTTCTTTCATCTCTTTCTCAGAAGCCACTACAGGTTTTTTTGTAATGATCTTCCAGAATTTTTCCCTTTCTACGGATAAGAAAGGATTCGCCTCATTTTCTACCTCGGGTGCCACTTTAAATGCATTTTTCACCATTCTGTCTTCTATCGAATGGAAAGTGATCACCACTGCAGTTCCACCTGGTTTTACTACTTCTTTTAGTTGCGCTAATAAATCTTTAAGCGCTTCCATTTCTTCGTTTACTTCTATTCTAATCGCTTGAAAAACTTGTGCCCAATATTTATTGGGATTCCCTTTTACTACCGGTGCAATCAATAACTTGAAATCTGCAACAGTATTTAGTTTTACATGCGTTCTGTTGGTTACAATATGTTTCGCCAATGTTTTTGAATTGGACACTTCCCCATATTGTTCAAACATTTTATGTAATGCAGATTCATCATAGCTTTCAATTACCTGCTTTGCGGTTTTTAGCTGGCGTTGATCCATTCGCATATCAAATGGACCATCAAACCTTGTTGAAAAACCCCTAGTTCCTTCATCAAATTGATGGCTGCTCACACCTAAGTCAGCTAAAACACCATCTACTTGATCAATTTTATTTAAGCGTAAAAACCGCTGTAGGTATCTAAAATTTTCAGGAATGAAAACAATACGTTTGTCGTTGGGTAAGTTATTTTTTGCATCGGCATCTTGATCAAAGGCAACCAGCTTTCCTGTTGGACCTAATTTTGATAAAATACCTCGGCTATGACCACCCCCGCCAAAAGTGGCATCCACATAAACCCCATTAGGTTTGATGTTCAAATGCGCCATTGTTTCATGAAATAAAACAGGAACATGATAATCCGAAGAAAAAGCAACTTGTTCCGATGCAACTATATCATTGTTTTGATTTTGCATCATGGTTACTTAGTCTTGTTTTTTTATTCCTGCCATTACTTCCTGCGCTAGATTACTAAATTCATCTGCAGAAAAATCTTCAAAGAGCTGTTTGTATTTGCTTGCATCCCAAATTTCAAAACGATCTAATGCAGCGGCTAATACAATTTCCTTTCCTGGTAAAGCAAACTCTCTTAACGTAGCTGGTAATAAAATACGACCAGCGCCATCTAATTCAACCTCAGTTGCTCCCCCTAAAAATTGACGACGAAACTGTCTCACTTTAGGATCAAAATCATTCAATTGGCTAATACGATCCAATATACCCTGCCAGCTTTTTATAGGATAAAGTGTCAAACACTTCTCAAACCCCCTGCTCACAATAAAATGCGTCTCTCCTTCAGCCAACTGCTTTTTCAAGCTGCCGGGAAGCAGGAAACGACCTTTTGCGTCGATGGTTGATTGATATTCTCCGTGAAAGCCTGTCATTGTTAATAATTGAAGTGTTTTTTACCACTTGTTCACACAAATTAACACATTTTACCACTTTTAAAGGCCAAATGACCCCTTCTACTTTTCCACAAGTAATAAACCATGCTGATAATCAATACAGTAAAGGGATTTGGAGGTATTTTGGCTCAATTCTAAAAAAATGGATGTTTATAGCTGTGGAAAACCCCTAAAAAGAGGTGAATAACTGGTGAATAGGGGTGAAAATCAGGGCAATATGTACCTTTGCCCCATGAAGCAGCTACCGAAACTAAATTTAATTGACTTTGATTACGCTTTACCTAATGAAAGAATAGCATATACGCCTTGCCAAAATAGAGCCGATAGTAAACTGCTGGTATGGAATGAACAGATTATTGCAGATAGCCACTATCAAAATATCACCGATTTTATACCAGCGCAAAGCACACTCCTATTTAATAATAGTAAAGTAATTGCTGCACGAATTTTATTTGACAAACAGGTGATTGAAAACAATGAAGCACATTCAGTTCAAAATAAAATTAATTTACATCAAGATAAAAACGCTCAGCTAACTAAAAATAGTGTGATTGAAATATTTTGTTTGGAACCTAGTATAGAATATAGTCCTGTGCAAATAGCCATGCAAGCAAATAACAAAGTAGTATGGAATTGTTTAGTGGGTGGTGCTAAGAAATGGAAAACGCCATTCATTGAAAAAATATTATTTCATAATAATAAAGAGATTCATTTTTTTGCAAAAAAAATAAACCAATTAGATGGAAAATTTTTAATTGAATTTTCCTGGGACGATACGACAATTATATTCTCTGAAATTTTAGCACTCATTGGTCAAATTCCATTACCCCCTTATATTGTAAGAAATACCACAGCCGAAGACAAAGAAAGATACCAAACAACCTATGCTAGTGAAGAAGGATCTGTTGCCGCACCTACTGCAGGATTGCACTTTAGCCAGGAGCTACTAAATAAAATTTCATCAAATAATATTTCGCTACAATTTTTAACGCTCCATGTTGGCGCAGGTACATTCCTACCTGTGAAAACGGAACTCATTAACGATCACCCCATGCATGCGGAGTTTTTTGAAATTGAGAAAAAATTGATTCACTACTTAATTGAAAACAATAACCGGCTAATTGCAGTAGGTACAACTTCACTTAGAACGATTGAAAGTTTGTATTGGTTAGGTGTAAAAATTATTGCGAATCCAAAAATCACAGCCACCGATTTACACTTGCTGCAATGGGATGCTTATGAAGTGGATGAAAAAGAAATACCAAAACTAGAAGCACTCCATGCAATTGTCAACTGGATGGAAAGGAATCAATTGCAAACCCTAATTTCTAAAACACAATTAATGATTATGCCAGGCTATCGTTTTAGAATGGTGAAAGGACTGGTTACCAATTTTCACCAACCCAAATCAACCTTGCTTTTAATTATTGCTGCAATTGTAGGACCCGAATGGAAAGTTATTTACCAACACGCCTTGGAACATCAATACCGATTTTTAAGTTACGGGGATGGATGTTTGTTTTGGATACCAGATACTATTCAAGCATCCAATGATTAAGTTAGACCAATATTATAAATTCAAATTAAACAACGGGAAGGGTAATTTCAATAGTGGTGCCATGGTCCAACTCGCTCTGAACGCGAATCTGCCCTTTATGTAAGGCCACTATACGCTTTACATAACTCATACCTAAGCCGAAACCTTTTACATTGTGAATATTACCAGAATGGGCGCGATAGAATTTTTCAAAAATATGCTTTTTCGTTTCATTGGTCATCCCTATCCCATTAT
>CAJBLA010000004.1 GCA_903953815.1 uncultured Bacteroidota bacterium
ACGTCTAAATTTTCAGAAACTTTAATAGGGCCTAAATGCACTTTAAATATTTCCTCACGACCTTTAACATCAGGACGATCAATAGATATTTGACGATCAAAACGACCTGGTCTTAATAAGGCACTATCCAATACATCAGGACGGTTCGTCGCAGCTAAAATAATAATTCCAGTATCTCCACCAAATCCATCCATCTCCACGAGTAATTGGTTCAATGTATTTTCACGTTCATCATTGCTCATCATGGCATTTTTACCACGGGCACGACCAATCGCATCAATCTCATCAATGAAAATAATACAAGGCGCTTTTTCACGTGCTTGTTTAAATAAATCACGCACACGACTTGCACCCACACCCACAAACATCTCCACAAAATCAGACCCACTTAAACTAAAGAAAGGCACTTGCGCTTCACCAGCCATCGCTTTTGCTAATAAAGTTTTACCTGTACCTGGAGGACCGATTAATAATGCGCCCTTAGGAATTTTACCACCGAGCGCTGTATATTTTTTAGGTTGTTTTAAAAAGTCAACAATCTCCATCACTTCTTCTTTCGCTTCCTCCAAACCTGCAACATCCGCAAAGGTAATATTCACTTTAGTACCGCCTTTTTCAAATAAAGTGGCTTTTGATTTACCCACATTAAAAATTCCACCTGGGCCACCGCCACTTCCTCCGCCGCCGCCCATCTTGCGCATCAATAAAACCCAAACCACAATAATTAATACAAATGAAAAAATGGTATTTGCAATTGGGCCAAACCACTCTCCTTCCTTCACTGTATTTTGAGGAATTTCAGTAATTCCTTTTTGCTCATAAAATTTTTGTAAGCGTTCGTTAAAGCTATTCCAATCCGTAACACTAAACTCAAATAAAGGAACCCCCTTTACTTTCGCTTTGTCAATTTTTGTTTTTAACTTTTGTACATAGAAATCCTTGCCAATACTATCTGGCTTGATATATACACGAACCAACTCCTTATTTTGGACCAAATCAATACGCTCCACATCGCCATTAGAAAGCATGACTTGCTTAAATTCCTGTTCAGTCGTAAGACGAATTTCAGGTGCCATTTGGAAAAAACGCGCAGACAATAAAGAGATCGCAATTAAACCATAAATCCAATATATATTGAACTTAGGCAACTTAGGACCATCACCCAACGGCGAACCTTTCTTTTTTTTATTATCAGGAATCATAATCGATATTTATTTTTTCGAACGCCCCTGATGAAATCAGTTTAATTTCAGCAGGAGCACAATTTTGTTTTTTATAATAACAACGCTTATATTAAAATAGTTTACAAGTCATGCATTTTTGTATCCGCGTCACTCCACATTTCCTCTAACCGATAAAAATTTCTGGACTCAGGATGCATAATATGAACAACGATATTAATGTAATCAATAAGCAACCATTGCGCAGCTGTTTTGCCCTCACTCTTGTATGCCCATTCAGAACAATTTGTTTTCACTTCATATTCCACATTATCAGCGATTGCTTTTAATTGTGTGGTATTATTTGCTTCACAAATGATAAAAAAATCAGTGGTGGATTCATGAATTTTTCTTAAATCCATGCTGATAATATTTTCCCCTTTTTTATCCTGAATTGCTTTAATAATGGTTTTGAATATTTTAGCGTTGCGCGTAATTTGAGGTGTCGACGATTTTGGTCGATTTTTCAATGCAGTAAGATGTTCCAATGATGCTTTTTATTTATTTGTTATTGCTTTATTAGTCTAAAGATTAATAAATTAAATATTATTCTATGCTAACTTTACAAAAATAACAATTCTTTGTCACCTGCCACACCAATTATCACATTAGGGGAGCCGCTTATAGAACTGTCTGAGATTGATAGTACCAATATGTATGCCATGGAGCAGATTCATGCCCAAAAGGCCTTATCTGGCAGTGTGTACCAAACTGATTTTCAGACGAATGGGAAGGGGCAACATGGCCGAATTTGGGAGAGTTATCGGGGCGAAAACCTACTTTGCACCTATGTTTTGGAGTTAAATGCACTAAAACAGGGTAAAAATTGGGTTCCAAGTGAGCAGTTGGGTCTTTCGGCAGCCGTGGCCCTGGGGGCGCAGGCATTTTTTATGGAATTTGCTGGGGAGGAGGCCAAAATCAAAAAACCGAATGATATCTATTGGCGTGACAGAAAGGCAGGGGGCATATTGATTGAAAACATAGTGCGCGGTACCGATTGGACTTGGACCGTCATTGGTATTGGATTGAATATCAACCAAACCCATTTTTCAAATGAGGCCGGAAACCCGGTTTCCTTGAAACAAATTACCGGAAAAGACTGGGATATAAAAACAATGCAAAAAAAATTAGCGGAGGCATTAAGCGCCTCCTTAAATTTATGGTTAACCGAAGGAGAATTATTGACTTTGCAAAAAATGGAATTACAACTAATTAAAATAAAAAGCGAATAAAGAAAAACATAATGGAATATAAATTAACACAATACTCAAAAGGTGGTGGATGTGGTTGTAAAATTTCACCAGCGATACTTTCTGAAATTTTAGCCGCACATAATGTGGGTGCAAAAAGTAATGTGCCGCAATTATTAGTGGGGAATGACAGTAGAGATGATGCAGCGGTGTATCAAATAGATGAAAAAACTGCAGTAATTAGCACGACCGATTTTTTTATGCCCATTGTAGATGATGCATTTTCATTTGGACAAATTGCAGCAGCCAATGCAATTAGTGATGTATATGCGATGGGCGGAAAACCAATATTTGCTTTGGCAGTATTGGGTTGGCCACTTGCTTCACTTCCTGCAAGTGAAGCAGCAAAGGTAATGGAAGGTGCGCGCAAAACCTGTGCTGATGCAGGTATTGTCATTGCAGGAGGACATAGCATTGATAGTCAAGATCCAATTTTTGGTTTGGTCGTGAATGGAATTATTGACATTGAAAATTTAAAAAGAAACGATACTGCACAACCAGGTGATGTATTAATATTGACCAAGCCATTAGGGGTGGGCATCATGGCAACTGCACAAAAAAGAGGATTACTGTCGGAAGAAGATTTGAATTTTTTAGTTAAACAATTAACCACCATAAATAAAGCAGGAGAAGCATTAGGAAAAATAAAAGAAGTACATGCGATGACCGATGTAACCGGTTTTGGATTATTAGGGCATTTAACAGAGATGATGGAAGGAAG
>CAJBLA010000005.1 GCA_903953815.1 uncultured Bacteroidota bacterium
ATTAAGAGGTCAAGCAAAAACGAAACTAGCCCGATTGATGATTCAATTATTAGATGAATACATTCCGTTTGTTGCAGGTTCAGAAATTAACGACGACCCTTTACATCCAATATCAAGATTTGCAAAAGACATCATTCATGAAAAAGGCGATGCCACTCCAATTGCATGGTTGCATCGTGATGAACGTTTCTTTGAAAAATTAGCAACACCAGATGTTACTATTGCAGATATCATTGGAGATGTGGATCCTATAAAAGCGGCTAACCTAAAATTGTCCTACGCTGACGAACGCGTCATACATTTTGGTATGATCCCTAGAGCAAACAGAAGCATATTTGTTATTAATGAGCTTCCTGATTTACAAGCCAGAATTCAAGTGGCCTTATTTAATATTTTACAAGAAGGTGATATTCAAATTAGGGGCTTTAAACTAAGAATGAATTTAGACATCCAATTTATTTTCACCGCTAATCCTGAGGATTACACCAATCGTGGTAGTATTGTGACGCCATTAAAAGACAGAATTGGATCACAAATTTTAACACACTATCCTAAAAATATTTCAGTTGCTAAAAAAATAACGGAGCAAGAAGCTAAATTAAATCCAACCCAAAAAGAAATAATATATGTTCCAAATTTAGCCAAAGACATTATTGAACAGATCAGCTTTGAAGCAAGGGAAAGTGAATACATAGATGCTAAAAGTGGCGTGAGTGCAAGGATGACCATAAGCGCTATGGAAAATTTAATAAGTGCCGCTGAAAGAAGATGTTTGAAAAATGGGTTGAAAAAAACGAGTGTGCGCTTATCTGATTTTATGGGCATTATTCCTGCCATCACAGGTAAAATTGAATTGGTTTATGAAGGAGAACAAGAAGGCGCCGAAGTAATTGCTACTCATTTAATTGAAAAAGCAATTAACTCGCTATTCAAAAATCAATTCCCTAAAATAAGTAAAATTGAAAAGCAAAATGAACGTAATGCTTATTCCGACTTATTAGATTGGTTTATTGCAGAAGGGGGCTTTGAATTGTATGAAGATTTTGACGAAAAGCAGTATAACAAAGTGCTTGATGAAGTAAAGCCATTGGACGCACTTATTAAAAAATATGCGCCAGATACCATTAAAGAAGATATCTACTTTATGAAAGAGTTTATTTTGTGGGCTTTAGTAGAAAACAAAAAGTTAAATAAAGAAAAATTAACCGAAGGATTCTCATTTAAAGATATCCTTGGACATTTAATCAACAAAATGTAGACTGAGAAATAGGCCTTTTTACGTTTCCACTAGTCGAATTTTATCGAATTGTATTGATATTTTTAATATCTTAATAGTTCAAAAGTACCTCAATTTATCTTTGGTATTATTTTGAACCATACGATGCTAAAACCAAATGCAATGAACCAACTTGTTAAAAAGACATTCGCTATAATTTTTGTAGCTTTTTCATTTACCCAATTAAATGCGCAAACACCTAAGAAATTAGAGTTGTTATTTTTAGGACATAATAGCAAACATCACAACTCCGATGTTTTAGCAAGTATTATGTCTAAAGAATATTTTAAAAAAGGAATTAATATTACATACACCAACAATATTAATGATTTAAATGAAAAGACGCTAAAGCCTTATGATGGATTAATACTTTATGCAAATTATGATACCATAAGCGCAAGCCACGCAACTGCACTGTTGAATTTTGTAAAAAACGGCAAGGGCTTTATTCCGATTCATTGCGCCTCCTATTGTTTTAGAAATAACCCAGAGGTAGTTGAATTAATCGGGGGTCAATTTAAAGAACATGGCTATGACTCCTTCCCTTCCGTGTTTAAAGATTATAATCATCCATTGATTAAAAATATTACCCCATTCTATACGAAGGACGAAACATATACGCATACGCTTTTAAGTAAAAATATTACTGTACTTACTGAAAGAAAAGACGGCAATAGAAAAGAACCCTACACTTGGATCCAAAATGTAGGAAAAGGTAAAGTTTTTTATACCGCCTATGGCCATGATGAGAACACTTTTAATAATGCGCAGTTTTTACAATTAGTGGAGAATGGTATTTTATGGGCGGTGAACGATAATGCAATCGCTAGTTTAAAAGCATACACCATTGCTACCCCAACTTATACTGAAGCAATTATTCCTAATTATGAAAAAAGGAATCCTGTACCCAAATACCAAGGTGCATTAACCCCAGCCCAATCGCAATCATTAATACAAATTCCTGTTGGATTTGATTTGCAACTTTTTGCATCTGAACCATTAATCATCAACCCTATCTATATTAATTGGGATGAAAAAGGACGTTTATGGGCCATTGAAACCGTGGATTATCCTAATGAAGTAAGAGAAAACAAGGAAGGTGGTCAGGACAAAATTGTGATCCTAGAAGATACTGACCATGATGGTAAAGCAGATAAGTCAACCGTATTCGCAGATAAATTAAACATTCCTACCAGCTTTACTTTTTCCGATGGTGGTATTGTTGTTGCACAAGCGCCTTACTTTATATTTTTAAAGGATACTGATGGCGATGATAAGGCGAATATAAAAGATACCATTTTATCAGGATGGGGCATTTCAGATACACATGCAGGCCCATCTAATTTGAGATATGGACTTGACAATAAATTATGGGGTACCGTTGGGTATTCCGGATTTGTCAATGCCAAAGGAAAAGATACTACAGAATTCAGCATGGGTATTTATAGTTTCAAGCCGACTACTAAAAAAGTAAATGACATTGAATTTTTAGGAGGAACAACCAACAACACCTGGGGGCTTGGCTTTACCGAGGAATTTGACGTATTTGCATCCACTGCAAATAATACCCACAGCGTATTTTTTGGTGTACCAAAAAGAGTATTAAAAAACGGTTATGCTGAAAAATTAGGTACGGAAAAAATTGATGCCCACTATGCGATGCATGTAGTAACCAAAAATCTAAGACAGGTGGATGTATTTGGTGGATTTACTGCAGCTGCTGGACAAAGTATTTACACCGCCAGAAATTATCCAACAGAATTTTGGAATAAAGTAGCATTAGTTTGTGAACCTACCGGAAGATTAATTCATAAAAATTTTATTGAACAAGTTGGATCTGGATTTAAAGAAAAAGGCGATGGTTGGAATTTAGTAGCCAGCGCTGATGAATGGTTTGGCCCAATACAATCTGAAGTGGGTCCTGATGGCAATGTTTGGATTACTGATTGGTATGACTTTATTATCCAACACAACCCTACTCCAAAGGGTTTTGATAATGGTAAAGGAAATGCACATATTAACCCATTGCGTGATCATGAACGTGGTCGTATTTATCGTCTCGTATATAAGGATGGCGCTATAAATGCCCCCATTAGTTTAGATAAAAATGACAAGGCAGGATTAGTAAAAGCATTACGTAACAATAATATGTTTTGGAGAACCACTGCACAACGTTTATTGGTTGAAAACAAAGATCCATCGGTTGCACCTGATTTAATTAATATTATCAATACGAGTAATGTGGACGCCGCGGGTGTGAATGCCCCAGCGATTCATGCATTATGGACTTTACATGGTTTAGGTTTATTGAAAAATAATGTAAATGCTATATCCGCTGCAACAAAAGCATTAAGCAACCCTTCTGGCGGTGTGCGTAAGGCTGCTGTAGAAGTACTTAAAGAATCGCCAACCGCATTAAAAGCATATCAAAATGCAAAAGTTTTTGTGGACGTTGATTTCAGAGTTCGTCTTGCTGCTGTTATTGCCATTGCTGACATGAAGCCATCTACTGAAGCCTATACCATTTTGAATAAAATGTTATTGGTTAAAGAAAATACAGATGATAAGTGGATTAATCTTGCATTAAGATCCGCAAGAGGGGCACATATAAAAATGAGCAAAGAAAAAAATGCAGTAGCTACGATCATTGACCAAACCATTAATATTTCAGTGATTAAAAATCAAATGAAATATGATTTAACTGAATTTACTGTAAAAGCAGGCAGTACCATTAAAATTAATTTCATCAATGTGGACTACATGCAACACAACTTATTAATATTAAGACCAGGTTCAAAAGAAAGAGTGGGCGCAGCCGCTGATAAAATTGCAATGGATCCCAATGGCGCTGAATTAAATTACGTTCCTAAAATGTATGAAGTACTTCACGCTACCCCATTAGTGAATCCACAAAAAACATTTTCAATGACCATTAATGTTCCAGACAATGTTGGCGACTACCCTTATATATGCTCCTTCCCTGGTCACTGGAGAATTATGAATGGGGTAATGAAAGTAATTGCAAAATAAATTAACTATGAAAAAAATAAATATTGCTATTGTTGGCTTAGGATTTGGTGCAGAATTTATTCCTATTTATCAAAAGCATCCACTGGCAAATATGTATGCCATTTGTCAAAGAGACGAAGCTAAATTAAATGCGATTGGAGATGCTTTTAATATTGAGAAAAGATATTCCAACTTTGATGAGCTATTAAAGGATGCAAATGTGGATGCAGTTCACATTAATACACCCATCCAAAGTCATGCGGAACAAACCATCAAGGCATTAAATGCTGGAAAGCATGTTGCTTGTACGGTCCCAATGGCAACAACGGTGGAAGAATGTCGCTTGATTTGCGAAGCAGTTCAAAAAAGTGGCAAAACTTATATGATGATGGAGACGGTTGTGTATAGTCGTGAGTATCTTTTTGTAAAAGAAATGTTCGATAAGGGTGAATTAGGAAAAATTCAATTTGTAAGGGCCTCTCACCAACAAGAAATGGCTGGATGGCCAGGGTATTGGGAAGGCTTGCCTCCTATGCATTACGCAACCCACTGTGTAGGTCCAATTGTTGGATTGATTGGCAAGGAAGCAAGTCATGTTTCCTGTGTAGGTTCTGGAAGAATTGATGAAAATTTAATTCCAAAATACAACTCCCCTTATGCGGTTGAAAGTTGTCATATACAATTTAGAAATTCAGATGTGGCTGGTGAAGTAACCCGCTCCTTGTTTAATACGGCTAGACAATACAGAGAAAGCTTTGATGTTTATGGTTCTAAAAAAAGCTTTGAGTGGTCGCTCGTCGAACATGAACAACCAGTGATACATACTGGCGAAACTCCTTCAAGAGTAACCGTACCTGATTATGCACATTTATTGCCAAAGGAAATACAATCTTTCACTATGCAAGGTGTTTATGATTCAGAAAGTAACCAACACTTATCCTTCATACAAGGATCAGGTCATGGTGGATCACACCCTCATTTGGTAAATGAGTTTTTGAATGCCTTAAATGAAAATAGATCCCCTTTCCCCAATGCGAAACAATCTGCGAATATTACCTGTGTTGGGATATTAGCACATGAATCCGCACTACAAGGTGGCGTAAGATTAGATATGCCTACATTTACCTTTGAATAACCACAAAGTAAATACATAAACTACTCATTTGCACTTAATTATAAATAATAAGATACATTCAAATAAAAAAAAATAATAAGTCAACACTAATTGTGAAATAAATAGTTTTTAAACTAGATTTAACTAACCAAAATATTAATATTATGAAAAGCGTATTAGGAATTTTAACCGTTTTAATTTGTTTGTCAAGTATATCAGCAAGCGCACAAGGCGGTGGTGGTGGACAACAAGATCCTGCTGCAAGAGCTGCAATGATGAAAGAAAGATACAAGGCATTAGGATGTAACGATGTGCAAGTAGATTCTGTTATTGCAATAACTAACGACTTTCGTCCAAAAATGATGGCATTAAGAGATTTAGACCAAGATGCTAGAGCAGAAAAAATGAAAGAAATTAATGACGAAAGAAACAAAAGACTAGAAAAAGCATTACCTGCTGATATCGCAAAGAAAGTAATTGAAGCCATGTCGCAACAAAGACCAGGTGGCGGCCGTGCGCCTAACCAATAATTTGGTTATTATATAGAATTGAATAAGTAGTATGCTATTTATTCTTAAGTCCAGCTAGATATCTAGCTGGATTTTTTTTGCTAATATATATCATATAGACGCATGACTCAAGTCACCTTAAAGCCCTTAGCTAATTTATAAATTCGTAGATGTATTTAATTATAATGAATACAATTATTATGAACCTATAAAACAGCAATTATGAAAAACAAAATTCTAATAGCAATTGATTTAGATGACGACTATTTATATGTCATTAAAAAGGGTCTTGAATTGGCGCAATTGATGAATGCTAAAGTAATATTAGCGTCCATTGTAAATACATATGTAAACTATATACAACCTGATCTGGCTACCTCGCCCATCCAGTGGGATGAGATTTATAATAATCAAATTGAATATACTATTCAAGAGCTTGAAAAAATAAAATTTCGAAATAAAAATTTAGAAATTGACATTTATGTTGAAAAAGGAAACGCTAAAATGGATATCATCGAAAAAGCAAATACTGAGAATGTAAATTACTTAGTGATGGGAACACATGGTCGCACAGGTATATCACATGTATTTATGGGTAGCACTGCGGAATACATTATTAGACATGCAACCAAACCAATTTTGGTAATACCAATGAATACCTTAAAACATTAGTCACCAAAAGTAAAAATTAGTTGTTTACTTTAAAATCCTTAATGGTACTTGGTAACCAAACCTGCATCGCATTGTTTCCTCGATTACTCCAAGCATAATAAGGTATCGCCCGCACCTTCTGCATTGTGGAACTAACCGTGAATCCATCACTTGAAATTTGAATACATGGTAAATTAGCAATCAAACTTACTACCGGTTCGGCTAATATTTTAAAATCTTCTGCATTAAAGTCAATTGAAATAGGCGAAATCACATTCCAAGCTTTTCCATTATTATCAGCGCCTTCAATACAATACACAATTGGTCCTCTTTGTAACGCAATACGATCATTATTAAATTTTAGTTCATTACGTGCAGTCACTTTTTTAATCGTCATCGGTAATTTGTATTCAATGACATCATTGTCCTTCCATTCATTTTTCACAACCACATAACCATCTTGCAAATCAAATTTTACAGGATTGCCGTTTACTAAAAGCTCAGGCATTTCAGTTGTATTTTTTGTAAAATGATATAAATCCCCAGGTGCAGGTGTTCCAGTTACCCAACCAGGCAATCTAAAAGCAATGGTTGAAGTTATTTTCTTTTTCATATTGAGTACACATTTCACATCACCCTTCCATGGGTATCCCGTTTGCATTGTTAATTTCATTTCCCCCTTTGGTAAATTAAAACTGGTTTCACTTCCTACAAATAAGTTGACAAAAATTTTCTCGTCTTTATACCCATAAATGTAATTCCCCAAGGATGCAATTAACCTTGCGATGTTGGAAGGACAACATGCTGTTCCAAACCACTCCTGCCTACTCTTTTTACCATTGGATGCCAACGGATTACCATAAAAGAATTTATCACCACTCAAGGACAAACCATCTAAAGCGGCATTATACAGGCTGCGCTCTAGCACATCCATATATTCCGCATTACCCGTTAAGCTATTCATCCGTTGGTTCCAAAACACCATACCTACTGATGCACAGGTTTCACAATAGGCTTGCTCATTAGGTAAATCATAATCCTTGCTAAACCCTTCGTTACTGCCCGCTGATCCTATCCCACCAGTAATATACATATTGCGATAAACCACATCCTCCCATACCGTTCGCATGGCTTTTAAATAATCAGCATCCCCAGTATGCGCTGCTACATCCGCTGCCCCAGTATACAAATACATTGCCCTAACAGCATGCCCTGTAATTTGCGTTTGTTGCTTTACTGGCTCTTTGTCCTGTGCATATAAAGTATCTTTCCAATCAGACCAAGTATAGCCAACTGCATGTTTTTTACCTCGCTCAGATAATAACCAATCTGCCAAATTCAAATATTTTTTATCATTGGTAACACGGTATAATTTTACTAAAGCCAATTCTAATTCTTGGTGCCCTGTTACCCAATTTCTTTTTCCAGGTCCAAAAACGGAATCAAAGTAGTTTGCCCACTTAATAACCACATCCAAAAACTTTCTTTTTCCTGTTGCATCATAATAAGCAACGGCTGCTTCAATCATATGACCTCCGCAATAGTCCTCATGCATACTCATATCAGACCATCTTTTATCCAACCCTGTTAAAGTATAAAAAGTATTTAAATACCCATCTTGTAATTGTGCACTTGCAATTTTATCAATCCACTCATCTGCTTTTGCTTCTAGTGCTTTGTCCTTATTTGTTTTAATAGAATACGCCATAGCTTCAATGGCTTTATACACATCCGAATCATCATAAAAAATACCTTCATGCTTCTCGCCTCTGTTACGTGCTACTTTTTCAAAATTTCTAATACGTCCAGTTTTTTCCTCTGTTTGATAAATACAAGCTGCTAAGGTTTTGGTAGCAACTAAATCCATTTTAGGTTTCCAAAATGCATCCGTCACTGTTACTTTTGAAAAATTGACAGGTTCGATTTTTACATTTGAATTTTGGGAATTAAGTTGAACGACAAAGAATAGGCTTAGTAAGATTACAAAATAATTTTTCATGAAATTATATTTTTAGTTCAATTCGAAATTTGATGTATTGAAAATAAACAAAAAATGTTTCTAATTATTTAATATTTGAGCAAACTTTAGGTTTAGCTATTATAATATGTTGACTATTTTATTGAAAATCAAAGAAAACGCCAACTTAGAAGTTATCACCAATATAATCGTCATTTCATGTAAATTTGCGATATGGATGTAAAAATGGAGCCTTCCTGGAAACAAGCCTTGTCTCATTTATTTGACAAGCCTTATTTTTTGCAAATTGCTACGCATCTAAAAACCGAACGCGCTACTAAAACTGTTATTTATCCTAAAGGTTCTTTAATTTTTAATGCGTTCAACCAAACTCCATATGATAAAGTAAAAGTGGTTATTCTAGGGCAGGATCCTTATCATAACCCAGGTCAAGCGATGGGCTTAAGCTTTTCAGTTCCTGATGGCATAAAACCGCCTCCTTCCTTAATGAATATTTACAAGGAACTAAATAAAGATATTGGCATGGCGATTCCAACTACTGGCGATTTAACAAAGTGGGCAAATCAAGGCGTATTATTATTAAATGCAGTTATGACGGTTAGGGAAAATGAACCTGCCAGCCATGGTAAAATTGGATGGATGGAATTTACCAATGATGTTATTAAGCATTTATCCAACGAAAAAAAAGGGATTGTATTTTTATTGTGGGGGAACTTTGCACAGCAAAAACAGATATACATAGATGCAACAAAACATAAAATTTTAAAAGCAGCTCACCCTTCCCCATTAAGCGCACACAATGGCTTTTTTGGATGCAAGCATTTTAGTTTAACCAATGAATATTTGACCAACAATAATATAGACCCCATTGATTGGAAACCTTAACGACAATATTTAAAATGAAATTGATTAAAAACATACTAGCACGCATATTAGCCATTTGGGCTTTGGTTGTTTTCGCTTCAACGATGATGGTATTTTTCCCATTTTATATGGTCTGCTTTGTTTTACCCGATCCACAAAAAACAAGATACCACCGGTTTTTATCCCAAATTTGGATGGGCACTTTTTTAACTTTATCAGGATGTACATTCAAAGTAACCGGCAAAGAAGTATTTGATGGATTAGAAAATGCGGTTGTTGTTTGCAATCATAATAGCTTGATTGATATTCCGGTGAGTACCCCATTTTTAGCTAGAGCAAATAAAACCATTGCAAAAAAGAGCTTTGTTTATGTCCCTTTGTTTGGCTGGATTTATCAATTTGCTACAGTGATTGTTGATAGAAAAAATAATGAAAGTCGTCGCAAAAGCTATGAGGCAATGAAACGTGTTTTAAATAATGGGCTCGACATGCTTATTTATCCTGAGGGAACACGTAATAAAACCAATAATCCATTAAAATCATTTTACGATGGCGCATTTAGATTATCTGTGGAGACAGGAAATCCCATTGTGCCAGTCGTGATTTTAAATACAAAAAGAATTTTACCTGCTAAACCTATCTTATTTTTAAGGCCAGGAAAAATAATTTTAAACATTCTTCCTGCCATATCACCTGAAGGTCACACCTCAGAATCATTAAAAAAATTGGTATTTGATATAATGGCTGAACATTACAAGAAAAATAATAAGTCATAGTAATCAACTGCTTCATTACTTTAACTATTTGTAATTGAATATTTCGCGACTTAACTAATATGAAGAGGAAGAGAATGTTCTGCTTCTATTTATTTTCAAATCCCTCAGTATCCCTGATTTTGGATTCACCGTAATACTAAATGATTTATACAATCCTATCGGAGTGACATTTATGGCTAATTGCCAACAATGCATTTCTCTTGTGATAAACATACTTAATTGTTGTATGCTTCGCTTAGCAACATCTATATATCCCGTTCCACCCAACTTCCATTTTGGGGTAATACTAAAATCACCGTTAAAGTTTAAACTTGAATAAGTGTTAATCTGAAACCCAGAATAATCTGGTTTCATGTATCTTGAAAATTGAAAAGAATAGGACAAGGTTAAAGTCCATGGAATATTAAAATCAGTAAACTCTGCTGGATTAGATTTAGCGTATTGCAATTGCCTTTGTTGCTCATCAGGGGTCATGAATGGATCAATAGGAATATCTTTTTGTTTTGATTCCTTTCCGTCGGCTGATTTACTTTTAAAGGATGTAGAAAAGGATAGCCCCCCACTAGTAATATTACCAAATTTTAATTTCGTTGGATCAATGTCAAGCTTATTCACCCTGAAACCTTGTTGATCCGTTTGGTAAGGATCCATAGTCAAATTGGAAGTAATATTTAAATTTTCAAACAAAGTGGTTCTCATGTAGATATTGAAATTACCTAAAGCAAAACTATCCGCTAAGAAATTATAACTAGAGTTAAATCCAAATCCTTCAATTAATTTGACTTTCTTAAAAGCACCTTCAGTTGTATCTTTCTTATCCTTCAATTTCATCTCCAATAAATTATCTACACCAAAGCCCATTCCTCCAAAAGTGCCTTCCGAATAACCACCACCAATCCCGCCATCATATTTTGAAAAACGATAATTACGGCCCGTTGAATCAATTTGTGTTGTGTAATGATAGGAAGCTGCTAAATCAGGTGTGTAACTCATCGAGATACTTGGTCTAACCTCATGCCTAATGGCTTGAACACTACTGTTTTTCTTGAATTTATAGGTACCAAAAATTCTTGAAGCTGTTCCTAAACTAAAACTCATATTAGGTGCTCTGTAAAATCCACGACTAATAGAAGTGTCTACTTGCTTTGTTTTATTATTCCAAGTTTTGATACTTTGTTGTCCGAACCATTTTTCTTCAAATGAAATACCAGGTGTAATTGTAACAGGCCCTAATGAAGGCAATGATAAACTGATGGGGATGCTATGTTGCGCGCCCCATTGCATCGTATCTAATAACTTATTAAAATTCAATGCGGAGTCATAAAATGACAATTGATTTTGAAAACTACCATTATAACCTATTCCTAACTTTTCATACCATTTACCAGCGCCAATTTGATCCTTTGATTGAAATGGATAAATGGTGATTGCATTAAAGTTAATATTAGGCAAACTCATATTCACCAACCCTAAATTATTATTTTGATTGTGGTTTAAGTTCACTGACAAATTGTACTTATTATCCCAGCTTTTTGTATAACTGACGGAAGAACTTATTTGGTTTTGATAATTTTGAAATGGATTATTCAATAACAATCTATTATACTTTGTACTACCAAAGTTCACATTCGCGGAAAAGGAAGTACCTGGCCTTGCACGCTGATCCATAGAATGGGTCCAGTTAATCATAAATGTACGGCCACCGGTATACTCTTGATTGATAGCAGCATTCCTATTTAGTATTTTTGTGTTTTGCAAACTCAAATTAAAATTACCCATGTATTTATATCGCATGATATACTTACTGTTTAAATTTAAATTCCACCCACCATAAGAATAAATATTAGTTCGTACAGTTGCATCAAA
>CAJBLA010000006.1 GCA_903953815.1 uncultured Bacteroidota bacterium
GGACGTGTTCAAGGTCGTAATCCAATGACCAATTCGCCTATTTAGGCTAATGGTTACTTTAAAAATATTTATCTTTACAAACCTGTCCATTAAAGGCAGGTTTGTTTCGTTTTAAGACAAGCTCAATCTATGGTGCATATAAAAACAGAGGATCAGGTAAAATTAATGCAGGAAGCTGCGTTGTTGGTAAGTAAAACCTTAACACAGGTAGCTACTATATTAAAGCCTGGTATGTCTACATTGGATGTTGATCAGTTTTGTATGCAGTTCGTTAAAGATCACAATGCAACACTTTCATTTTACAATTACCATGGCTATCCGCATAATATATGCGCATCCGTGAATGATGTAGTGGTACATGGCTTTCCGAATAAAACACCATTAAAGGAAGGGGATATTGTATCTATTGATTTAGGTGTAGTATTAAATGGTTGGCATGGGGATCATGCATATACTTTTATACTAGGTGATGTAGCACCGGATATTTTACAATTAGTAAAAGTCACAAAGGAATCCTTGTATAAAGGAATTGAAAAAGCTATTGTAAACAATCGAGTGGGTGATATTAGTTTTGCAATACAAGAACATACAGAAAAATTACATGGATATGGCGTTGTGCGAGAATTAGTAGGACATGGATTAGGGAAGTCATTACATGAGGATCCGCAAGTACCTAATTATGGTAAAAGAGGCACTGGATTAAAGATGAAAGAAAACTTGGTGTTGGCTATTGAGCCAATGATTAATATGGGCACGCATAAAGTGTTTACTGAGGAAGACGGCTGGACAGTAAAAACACAGGATGGTAAAATGTCGGTTCACTTTGAGCATGATATTTGTGTGAAAGACAAAGAAGCATTGATTCTTTCTGATTTTAGTATGATTGAAGCGGCAGAAAAAAAGAATTCAAATTTGAATAGTTCTTATTATTAGTTGTCAATAATTAATAAAAGTATTTCGTTTAAGAATCGCTTTATTGAGCTACCCCATTTCTAAAATTATAATCACATGGAAAATAAAAAAATAGTCATCGTTGGTGGGGGTGCCGCCGGATTTTTTTGTGCCATCCATGTGGCAGAACTACACCCGAATTGGGAGATTACAATTTTAGAAAAGTCAACCAAGGTATTATCAAAGGTAAGGGTAAGTGGTGGTGGCCGTTGTAACGTAACGCATGCCTGTCCGGATATTGAAATGCTATTAAAAAAATATCCAAGAGGGCAACGTTTTTTAAAAAAATCATTTTACCAATTTGCAACAAAAAATACCATTGAATGGTTTTCAAAAAATGGCGTGGAGTTGCATACAGAGAAGGATGGTCGAATGTTTCCAACCACTAATAATTCAGAAACCATCATTGATTGTTTTTTAAGAAAAATACAACAATATAAAATTCAAGTATTAACCCAACATGAGGTTACTGATATTGTAAGTAACACAACCAATACGCAACAATTTACGATTCAATTACAAGGCAAGCCCAATCTGCAAGCCGATGCGGTTTGCTTGGCAACAGGCGGTATGTTAAAAGCAGATAAATTAGCATGGCTCACTAATTTTGGACACACCATCGTTGATCCTGTACCTTCCTTATTTACATTTAATATTGTCGATAAAAATATAACAGCATTGATGGGTGTTGCAGTGGACAATGCAACCATACAATGGAAGGGTGTAAAAAATATTGAAAAGGGTCCTTTGTTAATCACCCATTGGGGAATCAGTGGACCAGCAGCCATTAAATTATCTGCATGGTGCGCGCGCGAATTAGCGAATGATAACTATGAAGGCGAAATTATTATTAACTGGACACCTGAATATAATGAAGCAACATTAAAAATGGAGTGGATAAATTTAAGAATGGATTTAGGCCGACGTGAAATAGGTACAAAAAATCCTTTTAATTTACCACAACGATTGTGGCAATTTTTATTGCAACAAGCAGGTATTCCATTGAATACAAAATGGGCCGATTTGAAAAGTGCAAATCAACAACAACTTATTCAATTAATTACAAGAACTAATTTGCAAGTAAAAGGTAAAACTACTTTTAAAGAAGAGTTTGTGACTTGTGGCGGGATTGATTTAGGGGAAATAGAAGCGATGACCATGGAAAGTAAACTAATACCTGGGCTACATTTTGCGGGCGAAATGATGGATGTGGATGGCATTACAGGGGGCTTTAATTTTCAACATGCCTGGACCTCTGGCTGGCTAGCCGCTGCACATATGAGTGCCGGAGCATAAAGGGCAAAAGCAGATCCAAAATTCTTCTTTTTTACTATTGATTATCAGTAAGTTATATTTTATCAACGGCCATTTTTTAGGCCAAATTCATTCTTTTTTTCCTTCTTTTCTCCTACCTTTGCCGTCCGGTTTAAAAACGCCGGTTTTATATGAAATTTTTTATTAAAAACCTAAACGCAGACGCACAGGAATTCGACGGCGCTACAGCTGTTGAAGCAACTGCGACACCAAAAGCACCTGAACAAATTGTAACAGCCCATGATGATTTTGATTGGAGCGTTGACAAACGTAACGTTAGTCATTACGCTGAAGCTGAAAGACTAAAGTATGACAAAGTGTATGATAACACTTTCGTTCAAATTGCTGATGGTCAAATTATGAATGGATTAGTGGTTGCTTTAACTAAAACTGATGTTGTTGTAAACATTGGATTTAAAAGTGACGGATTAGTTTCATTGAATGAATTCCGTGACACCAATGGTGTTAAAACGGGTGATACCGTTGAAGTAATGGTAGTAGAAAAAGAAGACCGTGATGGTAATCTTCACTTAAGCCGTAAGTCAGCACGTATTTATCGTGCATGGGAAAGAATTATGGAAGTACATAAAACTGGTGAAGTTGTTACTGGTTTAGTAACAAGCAAAACAAAAGGTGGTTTGATCGTTGATGTATTTGGTATGGAAACTTTCTTGCCAGGTTCTCAAATTGATGTGAAACCAGTTACTGATTATGATCAATTCGTAGGAAAAACAATGGAGTTCAAAGTTGTTAAGATTAACGAAACAATTAAGAATGCCGTTGTATCACATAAAGCATTAATTGAAAGTGATATTGAAGCACAACGTGCTGAAATCATGAGTAAGTTAGAGAAAGGCCAGGTGTTAGAAGGTGTTGTTAAAAACATCACTGACTTTGGTGCATTCATGGATTTAGGTGGATTAGATGGTTTATTATATATCACTGATATCTCTTGGGGTAGAATTTCTCATCCAAGTGAAGTGGTTAAATTGGATCAGAAAATTCAAGTGGTTGTATTAGACTTTGATGATGACAAAAAACGTATCAGCTTAGGTTTAAAACAATTAACACCGCACCCTTGGGATGTATTACCAACTGACTTATCAGAAGGTAGTGTAGTGAAAGGTAAAGTTGTGAATATTGAAGATTACGGTGCATTCTTAGAAATTCAACCAGGTGTTGAAGGTTTAGTGCACGTATCTGAAATCACTTGGGCGAATACACCAATCAATGCAAAAGAATTCTTCAAATTAGGAGATGAGCATGAAGCTAAGGTGGTAACATTAGACAAGGATGCACGCAAGATGAGCTTAAGCATTAAACAAATGTCTCAAGATCCTTGGAGTGCAATTGATAATAAATTCCCTGAGAATAGTAAGCACAAAGGATTGGTTAAGAACATCACTCCTTATGGTGTATTTATTGAATTAGAATCTGGTATTGGTGGAATGATTCATATCAGCGACTTAAGTTGGTTGAAGCGTTTCAATCACCCATCTGAGTATGTTAAAGTTGGTGAGCATATCGATATCATTATTTTGAACATTGATAAAGAAAATAGAAAATTACAATTAGGTCATAAGCAATTAGAAGAAGATCCTTGGAATGCATTGGAAGAAACTTTTGCAATCGGATCAATTCATGATGGTACTATTGTTCGTAAAGACGACAAAGGTGCAATTGTACAATTGCCGCACGGCTTAGAAGGATTTGCGCCAAACCGTCACCTTGCAAAAGAAGATGGCAAACAAGTTCAAGCGGAAGAAACTGCAAAATTCATGGTGATCGAATTCGATCGCAATGAAAAGCGCATCGTTGTATCTCATGCTAGAATTTGGGAGCAAGCTGTAGTTGAAGAAAAAGAAGTAGCTAAGAAAGAAGCAAAAGTTGAAACTGAGAAAACTAAAAAAGCAGTGAAGACAATTCAAAGTAAGGTGGAAAAATCTACTTTGGGTGACTTAGGTGCTTTAGCTGAAATCAAAGCGAAAATGGACGACGACAACGCTAATAAAGGATAGTTTACGATCCTAGGTTATTGATATGGGCCATTCCGGAACACGGGATGGCCTTTTTTATGTAATTCTTAACGCTAAAGCCTCCAATTTGGATTATTTTTAGTCATAAATTGGGGATTATTAGTTAATTTTGCCTCCCTGTATGAATAGAATAGTTGTCCTTTTTTGTATCGTTTTGGGTTTGAGTTCTTGTGCTTCGAAATTTCAGAAAATTTTGAAGAATAAGGATACGGACTTTAAAGTGAAAATGGCTGAAAAGTACTTTGAAGAAAAAAAGTATGGGAATGCACAACAGCTCTTTGAATCTGTCATACCTTTTGTAAAAGGAACTGCTCGTTATGAGGAGTTGTATTTAAAATTTGCAAACTCGTATTATTTTGATAAAGATTACGAAAATGCAGAAAATTTATTTAAAACTTTCGTTGAGTATTTTCCTAATAGTGCGAAAAGGGAGGAAGTAGAATACATGAGAGCTTATACTTATTATAAGCGTTCTCCAAAAGCTGAATTAGACCAAACAACAACGAATAGAACCATTCAATTAATGCAGTCTTTTATCAATGGATATCCAACGAGTCCAAAAGTGAAGGAAGCAACAGAAGTGATAGACGCATCTCGTGCAAAGTTGGAGTTGAAGGATTATAAAACAGCTACTTTGTATTTTAATTTGGCATTATATCGTTCAGCAGCCATTTCTTATGGCTTATTGTCCGATGGTTATCCAGATTCAAAAAATGCAGATCAATACAAATTATTAACGATTAAGGCATATTATAAATTTGCTGAAAATAGTTTCGTTGATAAACAAAAGGAAAGATTCGAAAAAGTAATAGCAGAATATAACGATTTCGTGGATAGGTATAGTGATAGTCCATTAATACCTGAGGTTAAAAAAATTAAAACACAAACTGATAATTTCTTAAATAATATAAAATGAGTAAATTAAGAAGACATATGGGCGCTAATGTTCCCTCTGTTGTAGAAACAAAAAGTTTAAAAGCATTAAAAGCTAAAACTGGTAATTTGTATGAGTCTATCTCGATCATCTCTAGAAGAGCGAATCAAATCAATATCTCTATCAGAGAGGAATTGCATTCGAAATTAGAAGAGTTTGCAAGTCACACAGATAGCTTAGAGGAGATACATGAGAACAAGGAGCAAATTGAAATCTCAAAGGCATATGAGCGTATGCCAAATCCAGCAATCTTAGCAACTGCTGAGTTTATTGATGATAAGATTCATTATCGTAAGAATGAGGAGGCGGATTTATTTCGTTAATTCAAATATATTAATATTAAAGCGTCCCGAAATGTGCAAACTATCGGGACGTTTTTGTATTTTAGAGATATCCAATACTATTAAAAATTAGGGCATATAATGTATAGGTTCCTTCCCATATTTTGTTTTGTAGTTTTAATGCAATATTCAACTGTTGCACAGGAATTAAATGCTACCGTTACCTTGCAAACAAGTAAGGTGGAGAATCAAGTAGATCCAAAAACTTTTATTCAATTACAAAGCCAATTAAAGGATTTTTTAAATCAGCGCAAATGGACGTCTGATGCTTTTTCAAATGAAGAAAAAATTGATTGTAATTTTTATATCACTATTGAATCCATGGTTTCATTAGGCGTGTATGAAGCGAAATTAAGTATCGTATCCAACAGGCCTGTTTATAATAGTGCATATACGACACCTTTGCTTAATATGCAGGATGCAAATTTTATATTTAAATACCAATTGTCACAGCCTATTGAATTTAATGAAAATAGGGTGCAGGGATCGGATCCATTAGCTGCCAACTTAACGGCAACTCTGGCCTACTATATCTATGTTATTCTTGGACTGGATTATGATTCTTATTCATTGCAAGGAGGCAAGGCTTATTTTAATAAAGCTTTAAATATTGTAAACAATGCACCCGAGGGTTCCGGGATTTCAGGTTGGAAATCATATGATGGTCAAAGAAACAGGTATTTGTTAATTGATAATTTTACACAAAGTGGTTTTGATAAATTACATAGTGTGTTATATAGTTATTATAGAGAAGGGTTGGATCAGTTGGTAGAAAAGCCTGCTGTAGCAAAAGCAGCTATACTAAATTCCTTAATGAGTATGCAGGAAGTGCTTGAAGCAAGCTCAAATACGATGGCAGTTCCTATTTTAATGCAAGGTAAGGTCACGGAGATCATCGGCATTTTTGGAAATGCGGATAAGTCAATGAAAAAGCAATTAATTACGACACTTTCAGCAATTGATATTACCAATATTAACAAGTATAAAGAAAAATTAGAATGAGGTATTTAATTTTTATTATCCTCTTATTTTTTGCAGCCTGTAATTTTTCAAGCAACGGAAAGCCGGTAGTGGAGTTTCCCGTAATGCAGAAAGTGGTATGGGAATTGATGAAATCGGATGACTATTATATCCGGATTTCATTATCTGATTCTACTTTAAAAGGGAAGCATAAAAACATTGAAATGTATGAGCAAATTTTTCAATTAAACAAGATCAAGGCCAAGGATTTTTATGCCACTATTGATTATTACGAAAAACACCCCATTTTGTTTAAGGAATTAATGGATTCGGTGAGCAGTTTGTCGAAAAAGGAAAATTTAACACCAATAAGACCCTTAATAAAATAAAAATACAAGTTCCCTTTATTACTTTTGCAAAAACTATAATTAACCATTAAAATTCATAAAAAATGAGCATTTCAATCGGACAAGCAGCACCTGCTTTTACATTATTTGACACAGACAAAAAACCAACTTCATTATCAGACTACAAAGGAAAGAATGTAGTTGTATTGTTTTTCCCTTTAGCATTTACAGGCGTTTGTACTACAGAGTTATGTAGCATTAGAGACAACATTGGAGTTTACAATACTGCCAACGCAGAAGTGCTAGGAATTTCAGTTGATTCTTTATTTACATTAGGTAAATTTAAAGAGGAACAAAAATTAAATTTTTCTTTATTGAGTGATTTTAATAAAGCTGCTTCAAAAGCATTTGATGTATTGTATGAAACTTTCCCAGCATTTGAAATGCAAGGTGTTGCAAAGCGTTCTGCTTTCGTGATTGACAAGGAAGGGGTTGTTCAATATGCTGAAATATGTCCAACACCAGGTGACTTGCCTAATTTTGAGGCAATCCAAACAGTGTTGAATACTTTAAACTGAAACATTAAATCTTGTTAGGTTTTATGAAATATAAACCTACAAGATTTAATCGCTTATGATTTTAAAAGGATCTCGACAAGTCGAGATCCTTTTTTAGTTATTGCTAGTTTTCTATCTATCGCAAACCTCCACAATCAAAAACTTTAAGTAGTGGGTGTTTTCCATACCCCAAATAATAGGATGGTCGCTGGATTGTGATTGATAAGTCACTTGTCTAATTCTTTTTTTAGCATCTCTTGCAGCCATATCAATCGTGTCTAAAAATAGTTCGGGACTCACTAGGTTGGTGCAACTTGAAGTGACTAAATATCCGCCACTATTAATCATCTTCATTCCGCGTAAATTAATTTCTTTATATCCTGTGATTGCCTTGTCAATACTATTTCTGCTTTTTGTAAATGCAGGCGGGTCTAACATCACTACATCATATTTTCGACCTTCTTTGCCCCATGTTTTTAATACGTCAAAAGCGTTCATGGTTTCAAACTTAACAATATGATCCAGCTTATTCAAAGCTGCATTTTTGTTTGCTTGTGCAACTGCGCTTTCTGAAATATCAATGCCTAAAACTGACTTCGCGCCATAGTGTGCAGCGTGAATTTCAAAGGTACCTGTGTAGGTAAACGCACCTAATACATCTGCGCCAGAAACAATTTTTTGAATGGCACGGCGGTTATCTTGTTGGTCTAAAAAGTAACCCGTCTTTTGTCCATTTTCAATATTCACATAAAACTGTAAACCATTTTCATTGATCGTAATTTCGGTAGGGAAGGGGTCGCTTAAAAAACCTTTAATTTGTGTAAGCCCTTCTAATTCACGCACAGGAACATCGTTTCGTTCGTAAATTCCTTTGGGATTAAAAATAGTTTTAATCGCATCTACAATTGCAGGTTTCCATTTTTCAATACCCAATGATAAAGTTTGCAAAACAAAGTAGTCATTAAATTTATCGATAATCAATGCGGGTAATTCATCTGCTTCTCCGAATACCAATCTGCAATTTTCAACATAGCCTAATTGTTGGCGATAGGCCCAAGCGGTGGCAATTTTTTTATGAAAAAAGGCGGCATCAATCGTATCTCTATGGCGCGTTAATAAGCGAATGGTAATTTGGGAATTAGTATTAATGTATCCACGACCTGCCAATTGGCCATCAAAAAAATAAACTTCGACTAAGTCTCCGGGTTCCACCGTTCCTGCAATACGGTCAATTTCATTATTATAAATCCAAGGGTGGCCAGAAGCGATCCTTTGGGTTATTTTCTTATTTAAATACACCTTTGTCATGGCACAAATATAGGCAGAGAATAAGTGACAACTTGTTCATTTTTAGGCCCTTTTATGTCAATTTTGCTATTTTATTGCTTTGGCAATATTTTTGGGAGATATTTGTATCAATAATAGACTATGCAAGATAAAGAACCTATAAACACGGCATCGGACAAAATGGAGGAAAAATCAGTGGAAAACGATGCAACGACTGAGTCAAATCCATCAACGGAGCAGGCAACCGAGGAAGCACCCGTTTTAAGTGAATTGGATGCCCTAAAATTGGAGTTAGTGGATCAAAAGGACAAATACCTAAGGTTAATGGCTGACTTCGAAAATTTTAGACGTCGTACCGCAAAAGAGCGTATTGAATTAATTCAAACGGCAAGCAAGGAAGTAATTGTTTCTTTTTTGGAGGTATTAGATGATTGTGACCGTGCCGAAAAGCAATTAAATAGTTCAGATGATATTGCTTTACAAAAAGAAGGAATTCAATTGGTGTTTAATAAAGTAAGATCCACTTTGAATGCAAAGGGAGTTGTTGCGATGGTAAGTGTCAACGAAACTTTTGATGTTGATAAACACGAAGCAATTACCGAAGTGCCGGTGCCCAATGATAAGATGAAAGGAAAAATTGTAGATGAAATATCAAAAGGCTATTTTTTAAATGATAAAATTATTCGTTTTGCAAAAGTGGTCGTAGGCAAATAAAAAAAGCATTATGTCAAAAAGAGATTTTTACGAAATATTAGGCGTTAGTAAGTCAGCATCCACTGATGAAATCAAAAAAGCGTATCGTAAGGTAGCTATGCAATTTCATCCAGATCGAAATCCTGGAGACAAACAAGCCGAAGAAAAATTTAAGGAAGCTGCGGAAGCTTATGAAATATTAAGTGATGGCGATAAAAAAGCAAAGTATGATCGTTTCGGTCATCAAGCATTTGGTCCTGGCACTGGCGGCGGAAGTGGATTTGGCGGCGGCGGCGGCATGGATATGAATGATATTTTCAGTCAATTTGGTGACATATTTGGGGATGAAGGATTTGGTGGATTTTTTGGCGGTGGCGGATCAAGGTCAAGATCATCAAGAGCTACGGGACAAAGAGGTAGCAATTTGCGTATTAAATTAAAGTTGAGTTTTGAAGAAATAGCCAATGGAGTAAATAAGCAAGTAAAAGTAAAAAAGCATGTTACATGTACTACCTGTGGTGGTAATGGTGCGAAGGATAAAAATAGTGTACAAACTTGTGGCACTTGTAATGGCTCTGGTCAAGTGAAACGTGTGACCAACACTTTTTTAGGTCAAATGCAAACGGTGAATACTTGTCCATCCTGTAATGGTCAAGGAAATACCGTTACAGCAAAATGTGCGGGATGTAAAGGGGAAGGGCGCATGTATGGCGAAGAAACCATATCCATTGATATACCAGCAGGCGTTCAAGATGGCATGCAATTAAGCATGTCTGGTAAAGGGAATGCAGGTGAGCGTGGCGGTAGCCCGGGGGATTTAATCATCATGATTGAAGAAGAACCACATGAGTCTTTACATAGAGATGGTTTAAATGTAGCTTTCGATTTATACATCACCATTCCAGATGCAGTTTTTGGTACTAGTGTAGAAGTGCCTACGATTGATGGTCGTGCTAAAATAAAAATACCACCAGGAACACAAAGTGGTAAAATATTCAGATTAAAAGGCAAAGGATTTCCAGAAGTACAAGGTTATGCAAAAGGAGATCAATTGATTAATGTAAACATATGGACTCCGCAGCACGTGAGCGATGAGGAAAAAGAAGCGTTGGAAAAAATGCAGCTCAGCGAAAACTTCAAACCCAAAAATATAAAGGGGGAGAAAAGTTTTTACGATCGCGTAAAAGAAGCTTTCAGATAATAATAACGATTGTACAAAACAAAGTCGGTCTTAGTCTTCTTTTAACTGATAGATATCCTTAGAGTTACGACCAAGGCCGTCATAATCCAATCCATATCCAACGACAAATTTGTTGGGGATTTCAAAGCAGTCATAGTCCACCTTGATAGGATAGGCAAGCGCCTCTTTTTTATTTAAAAGCACTGCTATTTTTAAAGAAGCAAGTTGTTGTGATTGTAGTTGCGGTAAAAAATGGTGGAGCGTTTTTCCTGTATCAATAATGTCTTCTAAAATGATCACGTGTCGATCATTTAAATTAGTATCCAAGCCTATGGCTGTAATTACATTTCCAGTGGAGCTTACCCCTTTATAGGAGGCTAACTTTACAAAACATACTTCTGCTTCAAAATCAATATACTTAAATAAGTCTGCGGTAAACAAAAATGACCCATTCAAAATGGATAAGAACAATGGTTTTTTATCGCCGTAATCCTTTTTTAATTGTTGCGCGAGAAGTTGAATTTTTTCCTGAATCTCCTGGTCGGTAATATAGGGCTTAAATTCTTTATCGTGTATTTTGATGATAGACATATGAGATGAACTTTTAAATTGAATAACTTTGTAAGTTGATTATTTATTAAATGACAGTTTTGTTTTTTGCTCTTTTGGTTTTACTAATATAAGCTGTGCGCCTACTGCAGGATTATCACTAATGCCAGGGTTGTATTCCTTTATTTTTTTTAATTGAATTCCTTCTTTTTGACTAATATCATAAAGGCTTTCACCTGCGACTACTAAATGAAAACTTTTATCACCTTCTAGTTTTTTGTTTCCTAAAAATAATAGCTGGTCCGTTGCTAATAAATCAGATTCCTTTAAATCATTAAATACAAAAACCTTGTATAGAGGAATATTATGTTCGGTTGCTATTTGTAAAAGCGAAGTACCAGCTTTAGCCCAAATTACTGCAACCTGGTTAATTTTAAAGGCTTTGTCAGGGTAAATGCTAGTTGGTTTTTTGTAAATATTTAAAGTATCGGCTTTTGTAACTGATACATTCTTCACAATAACTTTAGTAATTGTATCATTTGTAGGTGTCGGATAGGATGCGTTTACAAGCGTGATTGGCTTTGTGACTATAGTTGTATCCTTGCCAATACCATTCATTTTTATTTCGGTCACCACTGCGCTGTTTTTGCTTGGTTCAATGCCTTTAATATTATTAATAGGCAAACTTGCTTGATTTATATAATTGCTAGCACTATCCTTTACTGCCTTTACTTGAATGGTGGTATCCTTATTCACTGCAATGGTGGTATCCTTTTTCACTGGCATCCTTAACCCTGTTTCTTTGGGTGCCTCCATTGTCAAGTTTGACACATTTTCTTTTTTATCCAGCGTTGTATTTTTTGCTTCAATCGTTTTTGTAACAACCGTTGGTTTTTCGGTCACCGTGATTGTTTCTGAAGCAGCTGTATCATTTTCATCATTTAACTCTGGAAAATTGAATTGCGACAATTCGTAATCATCAATCACTTTCATCAATTTATTCGCATAGTCACTTGCAGTTGCATACCCTGCCTTTTTTAAACCAATCGCCCAAGCAGAATCATCTACGGGATCTAATTGGAAGAGTGCTGCATAATTAGGTCTTGTTTTGATAAAATTGGAGTGATCAATAAAAGAGGCATTGGCATTTGGATATACCCTAAAGCATTCTTGTTTGGTATCGTCGTCCTGATAAGTGGTTTCGCCCTTCCAATCAGTTTTACATTTTATACCAAAGTGATTATTAAAATTCAATGCTAAATTACTTTCACCGCTATTGGACTCAACTATTCCTTGGGCCAGTGTGATAGAAGCGGGAATACCGGTGCGTTTCATTTCCTTAATGGCAATATCCTTATATTGATCAATATAAATAAGTGTGGCTGTTTTTTGCGCGGCTAACGTAATGCAAAAAAAAGGAAGGAGTAATAATATAGTAAACTTAAATTTCATGCTTATTTTTTTCTGATTAAACTTAATCCATCTCTGACAGTTAATAACACCGTGTCTGCCAATTGGTCCGACATAATCATTTCATTAAATGCGTGTATGGCCTTTGCATTTTTACCTTTCAATGTTTCGTTGAATACTTCGCCATGAAACAATACATTGTCCACAATAATTAAACCATTTGTTTTTACGTGCGGGAAAATCATTTGGTAATACTTGGCATAATTCACTTTATCTGCGTCAATAAATACAATATCCCATGGAGCAATTAAATTCTGTAAGGTTTCACCAGCGTCGCCCACATGAATTTTTATTTTATCCTTATGTGCGCTTTGATTGATATTATTTTGTGCATTGATTCCATCGGGTTCTCTTAATTCAAGGGTGTGTAATTGACCGTCATGCACTAAGCCTTCGGCCAAGCACATGGCGCTGAAGCCCGAAAAGGTACCTAATTCCAAAATATGCTTGGGTTGCAATAATTTACTGATCAAGCTTAAAAAACCTCCTTGGGTCCAACTGCTTTGCATATCGGCATGCGGATGTGTAGCTAATGTATTTTCGTATACCTCCTTTAAATAGGATGGTGTTGCATTGCTATATTGCGCTGCATATTCATTGGCTAAAGGGTGTATAAAATCCATTAGTCAAAGTTCTATTTTTTTTCGCTATTTGGCGATGAAATTAAAAACAATCCTATAAATGTAAATAAACCATTAATGATCAGCAATTCTTGACCAATTCTAAAGCTGGTTGGGGCTGAGCCAAAAAAGTAGGGTTGCAAGTAGTCAAGCATCAAACATAGTAGAGGTGCAATAAAGCAAGGTAAAAATGCCCAGTTATCTTTAATGCTTCTTTTAGTTAAAATGCCAAATGCAAATAAGCCTAATAAAGGGCCATAGGTATAGGAGGCAATCTTTAATAATAAATCAATGATACTTTTATTATCAATCCATTTAAATACCAACACGATGATTAAAAATAGAAAAGCAAAACCTAAATGAATTCGTTGACGAATTTTTTTCTTTTTAGCTTCATCCCATTGGGTGTTTCTTTGCATACCTACAATATCAATACAAAAACTAGAAGTAAGCGCGGTAATGGCGCCATCTGCACTTGGGAATAAGGCTGATATCAACGCTAAAATAAAAATAATAGATAAATAGGGTGGCATATGTTGTAAGGCCAGGGTAGGGAATAAATCATCGCCTACTGCGGTTACATTTAATTGCGCAGCATATAAATGAAGTAATCCGCCTAAAAACAAAAACAAACTAATCACAAATAACATGGTGAATCCAATCGTGATCATGTTTTTCTGCGCATCTTTCAAGTTTTTAACAGAAATATTCTTTTGCATCATTTCTTGGTCTAATCCAGTCATCGTAAGGGTAATGAAAGCACCTCCAATGATTTGTTTTAGAAAAAATGATTTCGCATTCACATCAGGATTGAAAACGGTTGCAATACCTTTCGCTTGCATAGCCACTAATGCATCTCCTACAGATAAATGTAGGTTGGATAAAATGTAGATACTACAAATAATTAAACCCAATAGCATACCCGATGTTTGTAAAGTATCTGTATATACAATTGTTTTAACACCCCCTTCATAGGTGTATAATAAAATCATAGCAAGTATAACAACCGTTGTTGCCCAAAAGGGAACATGTAAATTATCTAAGATGAATACTTGTAAAATTTTCACTACCAGATATAATCTAGCCGTAGCGCCCAAGGTTCTTGATAGTATGAAAAAAGAGGCGCCTGTTTTATAAGCACCAAAACCCAATCTTTGTTCTAAATAGTTATAGATAGAAGTCAGATTCATCTTATAATAGATGGGCAATAAAACATAAGCAATCGTGAAATAACCAATTAAGTAACCAATGGTAATTTGCAAATAATGAAAACCATCTTTTCCAACGGCCCCAGGAACGCTTACAAAAGTGACACCACTTAATGATGTTCCAATCATTCCAAAGGCCACGAGCATCCAATTGCTATTTTTATTACCTATAAAAAAGGACATATTATTACTATTTTTCCCTGTCACTTTTGCAACGGCAAGTAGGACTAAAAAATAGAGTACTACAAATAGGAATAATAAGGGAGCGCTCATAGGTTATTAAATTAGTTCAAGCAAAGTAAAGACAATCTTTTAATTTTAACTAAATTCGATGTTATTAAGCACAAAAAGGATTTTATGACCAAGAATGCCATTACACTGTTTTGCGGTTCCAAATCGGGTAAAAATCCCGCTTTTGAAAAAATGGCCATGGATTTGGGAAATTGGTTAGCGGAAGAAAAAATTACACTAATTTATGGTGGTGGAAATAAGGGCTTGATGGGTGCTACAGCCAATGCATGTTTGGCCAAAGGGGGAAAGGTGATAGGGATTATTCCCAAGGTTTTATTGGAGTGGGAAGCCGAACATAAAGGTTTAACCGAATTGATTGTTACGGAAAATATGCATGCTCGAAAAATGTTGTTATATGAAAAAGGAGATGCCGCTATTGTACTGCCTGGTGGCTTGGGAACTTTCGATGAGCTTTTTGAAATGCTTGTTTGGAACAATTTAAGTATACACGATAAAAAAATAGTGCTATATAATTATCAAGGATTTTATGATCCTTTGGTTGCTATGATTCAAAAGATGGAGGAAGAAGATTTTTTATACGAACGAAGTAGGTATCGCTTGCAAATTTGCGCAACCCTGGAACAAATTAAGGCTGTTTTTTCTTAGGCCCGAATCTTAGTGGAAATCCAATACCTGCTCTAAATACTGGTTCTTTTCTATTGTAACCGCTATTGTATTGTGATTGTGGGTTGTTTAATAAATCAATCATCACTGAAAAATAACTAATCCCTGATGCACCGCGTTTGCCATATCCAACACCAGCCAATATGCTTTCGGCACCAAAATTAGTTGATCCAGCTTGTCCTGATTTGGTGTCCTTTTGTTTGATCCATGCATAATTATATTCTGGTTGTACTTGGATAAAAAAACTTTCAATAGGCCAAATACGCGTAAATGCCCCAACACCTAATCTAAAGTTGCGACTTCGGACATCACTAAACTCAGATGGATTGTATAGCTCATAATATATATTCATCGCCAAACCGCCATCCAAATAAGGCGTAAAGCTTTTTATAATTTCAGGATTCAAACCCATTTGAAAACTATGCGCGCCGCCACCCAATACCAATCCGCCACCCACGAAAACAGGTTTTTTATCTAAAATTTTATTTGTAGTTATGGTAGTTTGCCCTTGCGCAGCAAAACTGAATAAAATAAAAGTAGCTAGTATAGTATTTTTAAGATGCATTGGGATTATTTAGAGTTATTATTGTTTACTAAGCTATAATTATACAAATAGCCAATTGCGATTACTTTTTATAATCAAAAATTTTACCACTATTTAAAATATGGTTAGGGTCAAATGTATTTTTTATGCCGCGCATTAGTTCAAGCGACACTTCGTTAAACAACACCGGCATATAAGATTTTTGTATCAGCCCAATACCATGTTCGCCACTAATGGTACCTCCTAATTCCTTAACAAGTTCAAATAATTTTTTTAAGATGGTATTCATTTCATCACTGCCATAACTTTTTTTAATTGTAGGGTGGTTTATTCTGATATGTAAATTGCCATCTCCCGCATGACCATAACAAACCACTTTAAATCCGTTTTGTGCACCTAATTCTTTCACCCCTTTTATTAATTTAGGCAGCTCGGCTCTTGGCACTACCGTATCTTCCTCAATCGTATAACCCGCCATTACCGCAGCTTCATTGGCTTTGCGACGTATTTTCCAAAGTTCATTTTTTTGTTGCGCATCATCTGCAAAAAATAATTCTCCAGCGTCAAATTGGGAAAGTACTTCCGAAATCGCTTCCATTTCACTCATTAGTACATCCATATTATTTCCATCCACTTCAATTATTAAATGTGCCGCTAAATTTTCTGTTAATGGGATAGCTGTGCTATCCAAAATTTTTGAAGCGAGGGTAATGGCATCTATTTCCATTAATTCCATTGCACTTGGAGTAATGCCCGCTCTGAATATGGCACTCACCGCTTCACTTGCTTTTTCCAAACTATTAAAAGGCGCCAGCATTAATAAATCAAACTTGGGATGTGGAATTAATCTTAACACTATTTTGGTAACAATACCTAAAGTACCTTCGCTACCTACTATAAGTTGTGTGATATTATAACCAGTAGCATTTTTTAATACGTTGGAACCGGTCCAAATTATTTCACCATTGGGAAGTACCACTTCTAAGTTTAATACATAATCTTTTACTACTCCGTATTTAACTGCTTTAGGGCCGCCAGAATTTTCTGAAATATTACCACCAATAAAACAACTTCCTTTGCTTGCAGGATCAGGCGGATAAAACAATCCTTTTTCTTTAACTGCATCTTGCAGCATTTCTGTAATCACACCAGGCTCGGTGGTCACTTGTAAATTTCTTTCGTCTATTTCTAAAATGGTATTGAACCTTTCCATTGAAATCACCAAACCGCCTAAGTGCGGTAAGGCACCACCTGTTAAGCCAGTGCCAGCACCTCTTGGTGTGACTGGAATTAAATGTTCGTTACAAATTTTTAGTAATTGGGCAATTTCTGAAGCCTGCCTTGGCTTTACAATTACTTGTGGGGCATAATGCAATTGTTCCGTTTCATCTTTGCCGTATTTTTCAATACTGTCTGCATCGGTAAAAACATATGCAGCGCCAACAATTAATCTAAATTGTTCAAGTATTTGTGGTGTAATTGCGTTCATGACGATGGAGTTAAAATAAGCCGTACAACATTCCGTCTACCTTGCTTATTATTTCGCCTAAATCTTCTTCGTTTTCGCCGAATTTATTTTTATCACAATCAATGATCAATAATGGACCTTCTTTATATCCTTCAATCCATTTATTGTAATACTCATTCAATTTTTTTAAATAATCCAAACGAATATTTTCCTCGTATTCTCTTCCTCTTTTTTGAATTTGAGAAACCAGGGTAGGCACTGATGCTTTTAAATAAATTAATAAGTCAGGAGGTTGAACCATTGTTTTAATGGTGCTAAAAAATCCGTAGTAATTATCAAAGTCACGCTTACTCATTAAGCCCATCTCATGCAAGTTGGGTGCAAAAATATTTGCATCCTCGTAAATCGTTCTATCTTGAATAATGGTTTCAGTACCTCTTTGAATATCTAATATTTGATTCAAACGACCATGCAAAAAATAAATTTGTAAATTAAAACTCCAACGTGGCATATCATCGTAAAAATCAGTTAAGTAGGGGTTATGATCTACATCCTCAAATTGAGGTATCCAACGATAATGCTTACTTAACATTTCAGTTAAAGTAGTTTTACCAGCGCCGATATTACCGGCTACTGCAACGTGTTTTGGTTTTTTAGCTTTTGCCATGATAGTGAAAATACTAAATAGTTGATGTACTATTTATTTTTTTTAATTTTTTATAGGTAATCCATCCCAATTGTTTTTCGAACCATGGAAAGGGTCGTTGAGGCACTTGCTCTGGCCTTGTCTGCACCTTGTTGTATGATCTTCAATAAATGGGCTTTGTTGTTTTGTAAATCAGCGGCTTGTGAACGAATTGGGTTAATGAAATTAACCATATCCTCGGCCAATTGCTTTTTCATATCACCGTATCTTATAATGCAATTTCCCTCGGAGCTATTATTAAAGTCGTCCTCGAATTTTTTAACCGTATCTGCCGAACTCACTAAGCCCATCAAGGTAAATAAATTTTGAATGTAATCGGGTTTGACTGCATTGGGGCTTAAAGGGCCTTGATCTGTTTTGGCTTTCATTACTTTTTTACGAATCAAATCATCCGTATCCGCTAAAAATAAAGTGGTCATTTGATTTTCACTTTTGCTCATCTTGCCTTCGCCATCCAATCCTAATATTTTAACTAATTCACTATTGTAATTAAATGCATAAGGTAAAGGGAAGGTTTCGCCATATCTGTGATTAAAACGCTCTGCAAAGTTGCGCGCCATTTCCAAATTTTGTTCTTGGTCTTTACCCACAGGTACTTTTACTGCACGGTGAATTAAAATATCAGCTGCTTGTAAAACTGGGTAAGTCAATAAACCTGCATTCACGTTATCGGGCTGCATTCTTACTTTGTCCTTAAACGTAGTGGTCTTTTCTAATTCGCCTTTGTAAGCCAACATATTTAAATACAAATACAATTCAGCAATTTCTGGAACATCACTTTGAACATATAAGGATACTTTTTCAGGATCCAAACCACAAGCAATATTTTCAGCCACAACACGTAATACACTTTCTTGTAATTGTTTGGTATCTGGATGGGTAGTTAAACTATGCCAATTGGCCACAAAAAAGAAACAATTATAGTCATCTTGCATACGCACATAATTGCGCATCGCACCAAAATAGTTGCCTAAATGTAAGAACCCGGTGGGTCTAATTCCGCTCAATACAATTTCCTTTTCCATAGCTGTGCGAAGATAATGAAATGGGAACCCATTTTTTGCCATCTTTTTGGGATATTTGTACAGAATCTAAAAAAATTAGTTTGAGCCAAGCTTCTCTTTTATCCAGTCCTATTGAATACCTAAAGGGAGTAGGCCCTTTGCGGGCTGATATGCTTAAAAAGGAGCTTGAAATATACACTTTTGGCGATCTTTTACAGCACTTTCCATATCGGCATATTGACAAAACCCAGCTAAATACCATCGCATCTATCCAGCCCGATCAGGAGTTTATCCAGGTAAAGGGCGTGTTGCAGGGGATTGAAATGATTGGAGAACGCAGAGCAAAGCGCATGGTATCACAGTTGAAAGATGCGACAGGGCAATTGGAACTTGCTTGGTTTCAGGGGATTAATTGGGTGCAGAAAAATTTAGTGGAGGGGCAAGTGTATTTGGTATACGGCAGGGTAAGTTTTTTTAACGGGCGTTCACAAATAGTGCATCCCGAAATTGAACCCTTTGTTGCAGCAACCCAAGGTCAAAAGGCATTGCTTGAACCCATTTATTCATCTACCGAAAAATTAAAATCCAGGGGGTTAAATGGCAAACAGATAGGAAAGCTCACCCAAACCTTATTTCAACAAATAAGTATTAATGACTTGCCTGAAAATTTACCCAGTCATTTGCTGATCAATCGAATGTCAAGATGGGAAGCCTTCAGGCAGGTGCATTTTCCAACATCTCCAGAGATGTATAAAAAAGCATTAGACCGATTAATCTTTGAAGAATTATTTATTGCGCAGCTAAGAATTAATTTGATAAAAATTCAAAGACATAAAAATAGCAGAGGGCATTTATTCGAAAAAGTAGGGGATTATTTTAACGACTTTTATAATAAATATTTGCCTTTTGAATTAACGGGTGCTCAAAAAAGAGTCATAAAAGAAATTAGGTTAGATACTGCTAAGGGCAAACAAATGAATCGCTTATTGCAAGGGGATGTGGGTAGTGGAAAAACAATGATTGCTTTATTAAGTATGCTGATAGCAGCAGATAATGGTTTCCAAAGTTGTATCATGGCCCCCACGGAAATTTTGGCGCAACAACACTATGCGAGCTTGGGAGAATTATTAAAATCAATGCCACTTGAAATTGCTTTATTGACGGGTAGTACAAAAATTGCCGAAAGACGCCGCATTTTAAAAGGATTGGCCGAAGACACTATACATTTTGTGGTAGGTACGCATGCTATTATTGAAGATGCGGTACAATTTAAAAATTTAGGATTGGCTGTGATTGATGAGCAGCATAGGTTTGGGGTGGCACAACGCGCGCAGTTGTGGAAAAAATCAACAGTTCCGCCACATGTATTAGTAATGACTGCTACACCCATTCCACGGACATTAGCCATGACCGCTTATGGGGATTTGGATTATAGTGTCATGGATGAATTACCGCCAGGAAGGCAGGTAATTAAAACAGTACACCGATACGAAACTACCAGAGCAAATGTGATGGACTTTGTAAAAACTGAAATTGAAAAAGGACGGCAAGCCTATTATGTATATCCATTAATTGAAGAAAGTGAAAAATTAAGTTTTGAGGATTTAATGCAAGGGTATGAGCAAGTGAAAAGTCATTTTCCTGAGCCCAAATATAAAATTAGTATGGTGCATGGCAGGCAAAAAAATATTGAAAAGGAAACAAACATGAAAAGGTTTGTAACGGGCGATACACAAATATTAGTGGGCACCACTGTAATTGAAGTAGGGGTGAATGTGCCCAATGCGTCTGTGATGGTCATTGAAAGTGCAGAAAAATTTGGACTGTCACAGTTGCATCAATTGCGTGGCAGGGTGGGCAGAGGAACGGAGCAGAGTTACTGTATTTTATTAAGTAGTGTAAAAGCAAGTAGGCTAGCAAAAGATCGTTTAAAAATTATGTGTACCACCAATGATGGATTTGTGATTGCGGAAAAGGACTTGGAATTAAGGGGCCCTGGTGATATTGATGGTACAAGACAAAGTGGGGCATTAAATTTTAAATTGGCCAACATTATCAACGATCGCGCCAATCTTGAATTAGCAAAGGAAGCAGCAGTGGCTATCTGCGAAAAGGATCCTACACTGAATTTGCCAGAACATCAGCAAACAAAATTGTTTTTACAGACCCAAAAAAATAAAATTGGTTGGGGTAAGATCGCTTAAGGAGCTGATTTTTTAATTAACTTGCTGACTGCATCTTTACTCATTAAATATTCAAATAGTACAATATGAAATATGCACCTTTAGATTCAAAAATATTTATACAAAATAGAAAGCGTTTTGTATCAAAAATGCAAAAAAATAGCATTGCCATTTTTGTAAGCAATGACGAGTTTCCTTACAATGCAGATGCGCTTCATAATTTCAAACAAAACACTGAAATGTTTTGGTTGTCAGGAATTGAGCAAGAGGGCTCGATGGTTATTTTGTTCCCCGATAATCCAGATCCAAAATATAGAGAAGTGTTAGTGTTGGTTCGACCACAAGAACTCAAAGAAATTTGGGATGGTAAAAGATTAAGGGCGCATGAAGCAACAAAAATTTCAGGAATGACCACCATTGTTTGGGTGGACTCTTTGGATGGTTTGTTACAACCTTGGATACATTTAGCAGATGCTATTTATTTAGATTCTAATGAAAATGATCGTAAGAATAATTTAATTCGTACGAATGAATATCGCTTCATTGATGAGATGCAAGCAAGATATCCTTTGCACCAATATCTACGTGCTGCCAAATTAATGAAGGAATTGCGCAGTATAAAAACCAAAGAAGAAATAGTGGTGATTCAAAAAGCGATTGATATCACAGATGTTGCTTTTAGACGTTTGCTACAGTTTATACGACCAGGGGTTAATGAATGTGAAATTGAAGCTGAAATTTATCATTCGTTTTTAAGCCAACGTGCCACTGGGGTAGCTTATCATAGTATTATTGCAAGTGGCGATAATGCACGCACTTTGCATTATAATAGTAATAATAATACTTGTAAAGAGGGGGAATTGGTTTTAATGGACTTTGGTGCAGAGTATGGCGGATACTGTGCGGATTTAACAAGAACAGTTCCGGTAAATGGCAAATTTACCCGACGCCAAAAACAAGTATACAATGCTTGTTTGCATTTACATAATTATGCGAAATCAATTTTAAAGCCGGGCATTAGTATTTTAAAGTATAC
>CAJBLA010000007.1 GCA_903953815.1 uncultured Bacteroidota bacterium
AGCAGTCCAGCCGCCATCAACTACCAGATTATGCCCTGTTACATAAGCTGACTCATCTGTTAAAAGATAAAATACTGCAGAAACTATATCTTTCGGCTCACCCATTCTTTTCAATGGTACCTTATTGTTATAATTATTTACAAATGGTTCAGGCTGATTATCAAATATTCCACCGGGAGAAATTGTATTTATACGTATTTGATATTTGCCAAAATAAGATGCTAAGTACCGGGTAAGATTATTTAGTCCACCCTTTATGGCTGAATAAGCAGCTGGCATTGTCATTTCGGTACCATCATAAATTGTGAAATCTGGACCAATGAGACCATAAATTGAAGACATATTTATAAGTGAGCCCGATCCTTGCTCTTTCATTTGATTTAAAACAACTTGACAACATAGAAAGTATCCATTTAAATGCATATCTACATTCTTACTCCATGATTCAAATACAATATTTTCAAATTTATTCCCCCAGTCAATTGTTCTTGGATAAGCATTATTTACCCATCCATCAATTCTATTATATTTCTTTACTATAGCACCAACAACGCTTTTTACTGAATTTTCACTAGTTATATCCATTACAAAATCATCATCGCCTTGTTGTTCAAATTTAATGTCAACAGATATTGCTGTTGCTCCATTTTCCCTGAATGTCTCAATCATTTGTTTCCCTAATAATCCATTACCGCCAGTGACAACAATTATTTTATTTTTTATGGAAAACATTTCTATTAATTGAATTGTCTGAAAACAGGTTTAATAATATCTGATTCTAATAATTTTTCAATTCCATTTTCTAAAGCATCTTTATATACAACTAAAGCCTTCGTAACAGCTTCGAGTGTGATTGCTAGTTCTTTTTCTTTATGTGCAAATGAAATTGCAATATATGGCATCAGAATTTGACTTTTCACCATTTCTTGAGCAAACAAGGTTCTAAAGGACATCGAAACATTACCTGTCTTATCTTTTGTTACATATGCAGGTGAACATGGATGGCCTTCTACATAAAAATATTCATTTATATCTAAATCTTTAGCTATCTGATTCATACCTTTCATTAATTCTTTTCCATAATTCCAGTAATGTTCAATCACATTGTCTCTTTTTATTATTTCAGCAGTCTTAATAAATGCTCCCAATGCTGACATTTCAGCCCCATGCGTAGTTGAAGTTAAAAATATTCTCTCAGCACCAATCTCTTCAATTCCACCAAGTTTCATTACTTCTCTTTTTCCACCCAATGCAGCAACTGCAAAACCATTAGCCATCGCTTTACCAAAAGTACATAGATCAGGAACTACATTATATTTAGTCTGTGCTCCATTAAGATTCCATCTAAAGCCAGTGATCATTTCGTCCAAAATCATTAAAGTGCCATTTAACTTAGTCAATTCACGAACTTGGTGTAAAAAGTTTTTTTCTAAATTAGAACAACCTACACATGTGTCATTTTCATGATTGCAGTTATTTGTACATGGTGACTGAATAGTTGCAGGCTCCAGCATTACAGCAGCGATTTGATTAGGAAATTCTAAAAAAAGTTTCTTTAATGACTCAATGTTATTATAATTAAACTTTAATGTATAATTACTTGCTTCTTCAAGAGTACCCAGTTTTATTACTGTAGAACCAATAAACCAATCATCAAATGAGAAAAATGGTTGTTCAACGGGGACGGCTATGAATTTTCTCCCCGTATAGGCTCTGGCAAGTTTAATAGCAGCTGTAGTAACAGTTGAACCGTGTTTGGCAAACTTTACCATTTCAGCTGATGGAATTAAGTTTACAAATAATTCTGCAGCTTTTAATTCGGTTACCGAAGCCCTCGTTAAATTGTTTCCATTAATAATTTCATTATATGCAGCATCTGCTATTTCGCGATTACCATAACCAATATTAACAGAACGCAATCCCATTCCATAATCTAAATACGCATTTTCATTTATATCGAAAATATATGCACCTTCACCTCTTACAAAAATAGAAGGAGTGTTTGACGGAAATTGATCATCTCCTCTTGAGTAAGTGTGTGCTCCACCAGGAATTAAATCGTGTAATTTTTTTGAATATTCATCTTTCATATATAAACTATTTTTCGATTTTTTTTTGTTCATTAAAATTTTCCCAATACGTTTCGTTTAAGTATTTATTGGCATTACTCCAATCATTTTTAATAATTTTTTCAACCAAACACTTATCTGATATTGTATTAATATCTTTACCTATTCCTGTTATTACGTTATTAAAAAAAAGCACATCCTCTTTATAATCTAATGTCATTCTAATGTTTTCACAATTTAAATTGTTTTCAATTTCAATAGTAACTATATCTTTTTCTTCAAAAATTTTCCCCCAACCAGTTTCTAGTTTTTCAAACGAATTTTGCTTTAATGATTTTTCGAGAAATATTGTAGAATATCCCATTACATTCATTCCTAATGGCAAGCCAATAGTTTTCACCAAGTTTCCAGTTTCTAATAATTTTTTTAATACTAGTTTAGACGCTTCAACTGAACATAAAATATCATCCCCATCTACCGAAAGAATATAATCTATATTATTAAATTTTGCACATTCCAAATGCCTCAAAGGAATATTGGAATCTGATCCATAAAAGATTTCAATATTGGTGTTTTTGAAAATTTTATCGAACAAATGATTTTCTTGATTAATAGATGTTGTAATAAATATTTTTATTCTTTGATCTTGTATTTCCTTTTCAAATCCTAAACAATATCTTTCTATCAGCCATTTAATCATCGGCTTTCCATCGATTTCTATCAAGTGCTTTTTATTGAGTCTTGTCGAACCTAATCTTGCAGTAATAAAAATTCCTATCATTATAAAGACATGATTTTGTTGTTTAAGTCAGAATTTTCAACAGAATAAAGTAAATTCAATACGGCTTTATCATGTTCTAAACTATTAGGAAATCTACTCTCTTTATTTATTGCCGATATGAATGATGCTATTTCATCAATATACATTTGTTCTGTTATGTTTTTATTATAGCCATTTTGTGCAGCTACAATTTCATAGCCGTGAGATTCCCATTCAGAGCTATTAGGGTTAAATATTTTAATTACATTATCATCCCAATTCCAATAAAGTTGTTTTTTATCCCCGTTAATTACTAATCTTCGGGTAGCAAATCTTGATACAACATCTACTGATAAGTTAAAAATATTATTACCATAATCCATTAATAGATTATAAGTGTCATCTATATTAGTTGCACCTTCAATGTCTATGGTTTTTTTAAAAAATCCCACCACACGTTTAGGCATTCCTAATAACAATGTTATCCAGGTCAATTCAAATGGTACAATTTCCCTGCCACCACCAGTTTCTTTTTTGGAAACATAATATTCTGAAACTTTTTCGTAATTATGCCAGTCAGGCAAATACTGGCCAGAATGATATAGATAATTAGAAATATTTCCAAGTTCTTTTGACTCAACTATTTGTCTAATTTTTTTAATTGCTGGATGAAAAGATAGTGTACAAGATGGAGCCAATAAAATGTCATATAATTTTGAGTCAGAAATAATACTTTCCAAATCTGTATCTACAACACTAGCTTCAATAAATGCAGGTATTTTAAGACTTAATGCAAGTTTCATATATAAATGATGGCCATCTGGCGGAACCGAAATTATCAATGCATTAACCTTGAAATTATTAATGATTTCGTTGATATCATCATATACCTCTATTGCATATTGCTCTTTTGCCTCTTTTCTCCTATCATCTCTATTATCAAATCCTATTATATTATTAATGCCTAATGATTTTAGATTTCTTATTCTTCTTTTACCCATTGACCCCAAACCTACTACTAAAAAAAAACTCATCGTAAATTAATTTAAAATTTTATATAATTAATATCTTCTTGTGCCTTATTGTAATCATCGTGTTTCCCTATATCTAACCAATAGCCCCTCAATGGAAAAGATCTAACATTGAAATTATTTTTAATTAAATAATCAAGTAGGTCAGTTGCATTATATGGTTTATTTAATGGAATTTCACTAATTACTGTTTTTTTCATCAAATAAATACCAGCATTGGCAAAATACGTATAAGTAGGTTTTTCTTTAAAACTTTTTATTTTTTTATCTGTTGTTTCTAGAATTGCGTATGGAACATTTACATTATAAGGTATTGTAGCAACAGAAAAATCAGCATTAGAATCTACGAAATCTAAAAAAAATTGCTCATAATCTAGATTAGTTAATATGTCTGAGTTCGTAACAAGCACAAAATCATGTTCAAAGTTAGAAATTTTTGACACTGCACCTATAGTTCCTAATGGAATATCCTCGTTAATATAATTTATTTTAACATGTTCTGCACTTCCGTCTCCAATACTTTCTTTTATTTGATCACCAAGATATCTAATGCTAATCCAAAAATCATCAATACCATAGCTTTTCAACCTATCTAAATTGTGTTTAATTATTGGCTTTTCTCCCACCATTAATAATGGCTTAGGTATTGAGTCTGTCAAAGGCTTTAAGCGCTCGCCCCTTCCCCCTGCCATAATTACAACATCTATAGGTAAATAAGATTTTAAAAATCTAAAATTAACTGCTTTTACAATTTTACCATCTTGATCAATGACAGGAATAATTTTATACCCTTCATTTCTAAACTTAATGATTTCATGAATATTATAGTTTCCTCTTTGTATTGACTTAGGATTTGGTTGAATAAACATTCTCACTTCATCTTCTAGACTAAGTCCTTTAAGTATACCTCTTCTAACATCTCCATCAGTTAAGGTACCTACCAGTCTATTATTGTTTACAATTACAAATAATATTGCATCAGCAGCTAACTTATTTAATTTTTGTAAACAGCTTTTTATTGGTGTGTCTAACTGGACAAGATGCTCGTCAATAATATACTTCATTTTTTATTAAATATTATGTAATAGTTAATGTATTATATACTTAATTAATAAAATTTAGTTCTTCAATTAATTTTGATATTTCAAAATCATTAAGGCCGTGTGCCTTTGCCCCACTTTCAATATTTTCAGAAAAACTTTTACCACAATTATTACAGTACATTCCATACCTTCTAAAAACTAATTCATTGTTTGAATTCATATTTATAAGTTCTGCAATGTTTGAATTTTTACTAATGGTTTTATCTTTAGATGAAAAGCTACAAGAGCTTTGTTTTACATAATAGGGCGTTTGTAATAATCTCCAAAAATTTTGATGAAAAATATCAGGGTTTCTTGTAAATCTACACCAATATCCTATGTGAGCTTCGTCCCAAGACAAATTGTCTTTAATAATCTTACATATGATAGGCTCTGGTATCCACATTTCTACATCAACCACGCTTGCTTCTTCAATAATTGACAAAATATTTTTCTCAAAATTACATATTAAAGAATAATTTACTTCTCCTTCATACTTAGACAAAACATTTATCTTAAACTTTAAATCTTCACAAAATATAATTTCAGGAACGTTATTAAATTTTAAAAAATAACTTTTTACTTCTTCAATTGAAATCTCATTATCGGTATGTTTAAATTTAGCATGTTTATCATAGTAAGTATTTGCATAAATGATTTTATTTTTTTTATCGTGTATTTTATCTCTTTGGTTGTTTGTGTATATTCTTTCAAATTTATTGTTTAGAGAATTCCAATTTTCTCCAGGTAGCAAATTTATAACTTCATATTTTGAACCATTAAAATATTCTTTTATTTTGTCTACATTAGTTGACTCTGAAATTTTAACAAATTTCTGATGTAGTGGATCTTGTAATGTAGTGAATGAGGCAAATGGAATTAGATATTTTGCATTATAGGTTCTCATTGAATTTTCAAGCATACTATACGTTCCATTAACGGCATTTATATAATACTCCGCTTTTTTATCAATAGAAATATGTTCCCATGTTGCAGGAAACCCCGACGCCGTTGTTGAAAATCCTGTCATAAGTAAATCAACATCACCTACTAAATTTTTTATTTTTTGATTTATGCCTGCATCATTTGTGTTTAAAATTTTAAACCCATCAATTTCTATAAATAAAATTGAATCATTCCATAAGCTTTGTGGTTCATAACATATAATTTGAATTTTATCAGTCAACTTATAAATTTGGCCAAAATTCAAAGGCAACAAATTATTAAACCCCAAATTTTTAAGAACCTTGCCAATTCTTTTATTGGGAAAGTCTGGAAAACATATTTTTGTATCTTTTGGAAATTTTAACAGTGTTTCTTCATGTAAATGATCTGAATGCTCGTGTGAAATATAAATTATATTTGGACTTAAAGATTCGACACACACTTTTGATTCTGGATAGTTTATCCAAGAGCCAAGAAAAGCTGTTCCAAAAAACCAAGGATCTGTTAGAATTGAAAAATTGTCATATACAATTTCAATAGATGCATGTGAATGTAATTTAAAATCAATCGATTGTTTGCCGGTATGTAATTTTTTAGTTTGAAATTTATTACTACTTAAAATAAACACATTATCTTCTATGTATAACTTATCTTCTATTTGTAATAAAATAACAGATGACAATCCGTCACCTTTTACATTAATAGGCTTTCCCTCTAAATCAAATTTCCAAAAATGAACCGGACATTCTATGCAATCATCTTTAATCAACATGTCTGCGCCTAAATGAGGACATATATTTGAAATTAAAATATACTCATTATTTGCGTTTTTACTTAATATAAATTTTCTATCGTTTATTTCAAGATTGAATGGCAAGCTTAAAATTGAATTGATTGATATAATTTCTTGCATTAATTACTGTTTTTATTAATTATTTTATATAAAACTTCAATAATTCTGGTAGCAGAGTTTCCGGTTCCATACATGTCACTACCCTCAAGTTCCGGTTGATTAAATGCAATTTCAACTGCATCAATAATATCTTTTTTAGTAATCTTACAATTTATAATGTTTGGAGTTACTAGCCTACCTTTTTGACGATCTCCTAGATTAATAACAGGTTTTGGGAAATAGGCGGCTTCCGCAAATCCACTTGATGTATTTCCTAACATCAACTTGCAATACTTCATACATGTAAGGTATCCAATAGTCCCAAAATTTTCTACTGCGATCGCATTTGTATTCGATTTTACGAAATCTGTTATTTTAGTTCTTATAATATTACTTTCGGGATCAGAATTTGGCATTGTGAATACAAACTGAAGATTTTTAATACATTGAAGTGCATCAATTAATTCATTTATGAAAAATTCATTCTGATCTATTGAAACTGTTTCTGGATGAAATGTAATAAGTATTGTTGGGACAGAAAGATCTATATTAAATTTTAATTTAAATTCACTCATTGTTAAAAGAGTTAGATTTTTCACATTATCATAACTCAGAGATCCAACATTATATACATAATTTGATTCTTGAACTAGTTCAATAACTCTTCTTTTATAAAGTTCTGTAGTCGTAAAATGATATTTAGACATATGTGTAATTGAGTGTCTAAATTTATTATCAATAGCACCTAATGTTTCCTCTCCACCGTGAATGTGAGCAATATTTAAATTAAAAGGAACGGTGCTAGAAACTGCTGCAAACATTTCATACCTGTCACCTAAGCAAAATATTAGGTCGTATTTGTCATTTTGCCATATTTGACTAAAACGCTTAATTGTTTCTCCCATAGACTCAGAAATTGCAACTGCTTGATCTGATAATGGATTTGTGTTTATTTTATATTTTATATCAAAGCCGTCTTCAATAATTTTACATAGTGAATTATCAATTTCTTGTGATATATGAGAACCAAAGGCAATAATATCAAAATTAAAATTGCTATCTTTTTTCAATTGGACTAATAACGGATAATATATACTATAGTCAGCTCTTGAACTTGTTAATATTCCAATTCTCATAAAATAAAATCGCTTTTTGAAATTTTATGTCCTTCAGGCAAGTTAGTCGCAATTTGTTTATTTAAATATAAGTCCATATCCATTGGAGAAATTCCATCTCCAGGTCTCATCATAATTAAATCTTCTTTTTTTAATATATGCCCCTTTTCTAAAGGCTTAATTATGTGAATACTTTTTCTGGCAATTTGTATATTTTTTAATTCTGAATCAGATGGTTTTTTAATTCCACTTCCAGACAAAGCTACCTCAATATTACGAATTGATTTCACCATTTGTTTTAACTCAAAAGGATCAAGTGATGCTTTATGATCTGGCCCTTCCATATTTTTATCAAGAGTAAAATGCTTTTCGATAACTTTTGCACCCAAAGCAACTGCTGCTATAGGCACTTCAATACCAAGCGTATGGTCCGAATATCCAATATTTACTTCAAATTCTTCCTTTAAAGTAATCATTGCCTTAAGATTTACATCTAACATGGGAGTGGGATATTCCGTATTACAATGTAATATTGTTATTAATGTTTTTTGGATTCCGTTTTTTTGCAAAACTTCAATTGCTGCACGCACTTCCTCTAGATTAGCCATTCCCGTCGAAATAATAATTGGCTTTTTCTTTTTTGATATATGTTCTAAGAAAGATTTGTTAGTAATTTCTCCTGAAGGAATTTTAAATAAATCAATATTGATAGATTCTAAAAAATCTATACTTTCTTCATCGAATCCAGTTGATAAAAATTTAACATTGAGTGATTCTGCATATTTGATTAAATCATAATGCCATTCTTCAGGCATCTCTAACTTTTTTAACATTTCAAATTGAGATAAACTTTCGTCATTTGTATTTCTCTTTTGATAATCTGCTTTTTCAGCATCTTTTGAAACCAACTTACTTGCTTTGAAAGTTTGAAACTTTACATAGTCTACGCCAGCTTCAGCACCAGCTAAAATTAATTTTTTAGCGTTTTCATAACTTCCATTATGATTAACACCAGCCTCAGCTATTATTAATACTTTATTATTCATTATATAATTCTACCTGGATTTCCTACAATTTTAGTATTACTACTTACATTATTAATAATTACCGATCCGGCTCCAATTATAACATCGTCACCAATTTCTACACCTTGTTTTATTACTGAATTTGCACCAATAAATGATCTTTTCCCAATTTTTACATTTCCGGCAAGAACAGCACCTGGTGCAATATGTACAGCTGTGCTTATTTCACATTCGTGTTCAATAATACAACCTGTGTTTAAAATTGTAAAGTCGCCGATTTGAGAAAACGCATTTACAAGCACTCCTTTTGAAGCAAAGACGCCAACGCCAATATTTGCTCTTTCAGAAATTATAGAATTTGGATCGATTACAGACTCTATTATTTGATGCTTACTTAATAATAATTGTGCTATTTTATATCGTAAATTATTATCGCCTATGCCTAAAATAAAAGCAAAATTCATATCCCATCCTTCAAAATTTGGATCAGTCTCACAACCCAAATATGCTAAGCTAAATGGATTTTTTTCTACTTGAATTATGTTTGTGTAATAATTAAGTGAATTGCCATTTGACAAATGCGACTCTCCTACAACATATGCATGTCCACCATAACCGATTATCGCAGTTTTATTTTCTAACACTACTTGGAATATTTACAATTCTGTTTTCTAAATAGATTGCATTTTCTTGAGAATCTCTTTGAAAATCGGAATATAAAGGAGATTTAAAAATTAGTTGCCAAATTGGGCGCGTCATCACTTTTTTTTCATTTGTTTCCTTTAAAAAAGAATCTCTATCTTTTGTATTCTCTAATTCTATACACATTAACCAATAGTTGGCCTTGGTGTTAGGTAATTCTGTTCTAAACTTAACTCCAATAGATTCAAAAAAAACACTATACTCAGAAGCTAAATTTCTTTTATTTTGAATAAATGAATTTAATTGTTCAAGTTGGGCGCAAGCTAATGCCGCATTTAAATTTGGCATTCTGAAATTATAACCAATTTCATCATGTACATATTCATATGGATGAGGTACTTTTGCAGTTGTGGTTAAATGTTTTGCTTTAATACCAAGTTGTATATCATTTGTAACAATTGCACCGCCGCCGCCACTTGTTACTATCTTATTACCATTGAAAGAGAAAACACCTAATTTACCAAAACTCCCTGTTGGCATTCCTTTATATTCACTACCAATAGACTCTGCAGCATCTTCGACTACAGGAATGTTCCATTTATTACAAATTTCAACTAATTTATCTAGATGAACAGGAAATCCAAAAGTATGCATTGGCATGCATGCAGCAATTTTTCTATTTGTTTTTTTATTATAACAAACGCCGTCTCTTATTTCTCCAAATTCTTCTAAAAATGCTTGTACCGCATTTGGAGATAAGCCCATCGTATCTAAATCAACATCTAAAAATACAGGTGAAGCCCCATTATATATTATTGCATTAACAGTTGCTATGAATGTTAGTGCTTGAGTTAATACTTCGTCTCCATTTCCTACACCAGACAACCTTAAAGCCACTTGCAGCGCAGAAGTCCCATTTACTACAGCAACTGCTTTTTGAGTTTTTGATAACTCAGCCATCATTATTTCAAACTTATCTACAAATGCACCAACTGAGGAAACAAATGTTGATTCAATAGTATCCAATACATATTCTTTTTCTCTGCCAGAGAAATTAGGTTCATGCAAAGGAATAAAATCTTTATTTGGAAATTGACTTTTTATGAAATCAATTGTATCAGTATAATTAGACATTGTAAATGTCGGATTTGTATTGTTGTAAATTTTCTTTTTTTGAGAACCAATCTATTGTTTCTTTTAAACCATCCTCAAGTGTAAATTTTTGACTCCATCCTGTAAAAGACTTAAGTTTTTCATTTGAGCCAAAAAGTCTAAACACCTCTGATTTTTCAGGACGTAACCTTAGCGAATCTGTTATGATTTTGGCATTTGGATTGATAATATTAATTAAATGTTGAGCTAAATCACCAACAGAAATTTCACTCTGAGTTGCAATATTTACTTCTTGTCCAATTAGTTCATCACATTGAGCAATTTTTAAAAAACCATTTACTGTGTCTTTTACAAATAATAAGTCCCTTGTAGGAGTAATATCTCCAAGTTTTATTTCTTCGGTACCATTTAATAATTGAGAAATTATAGTCGGAATTACAGCTCTTGCAGATTGTCTAGGACCAAAAGTATTAAAAGGTCTAACTATTGTTATTGGCAAATTGAATGACCTATAAAAAGAATCCGCAATTGCATCAGCTCCAATTTTTGAAGCTGAATAAGGCGATTGTGGCTGTTTTGGATGCAACTCGGTAATTGGAACAAATTGAGCTGTTCCGTAAACCTCTGAAGTTGAAGTTACAAGGACTCTTTTTACTTTATTATCTCTTGCAGCTTGAATGATATTCAACGTTCCCTTTACATTTGTATCAATATAAGAATCAGGGGAGTGGTAACTAAATGGTATTGCAATTAAAGCTGCAAGATGAAATACAATATCTACTTCCTTCATTGCTTCTCTAACACCATTAGGATCTCTTATGTCTCCTGAGAAAAATTCAATTTTGTTTTTTATCTCTTTTGAAACTGTATCTAACCATCCATATGAATTAAATGAATTATAATAAACAAATGCTCTTACATCATAACCAGCTTCAACTAAAGCTTCTGTAAGATGTGATCCTATAAATCCGTCAGCGCCTGTAATTAATACTTTTAAATTATTTTTCACTTTTATTGATTTATTCAACAATTTTTAAATACTCAAAAACGGTTTTTTTAATTCCATCGAACAGGCTGGTTTTAACATTCCAACCCATCATATTAATTTTACTAGTGTCCATTAATTTTCTTGGAGTGCCATCTGGCTTAGTTGTGTCAAAAACAAGCTCTCCTTCATATCCAACTTCTGCAACTATCAACTCTGCTAGTTCTTTAATAGAAACATCTTTACCACAACCTATATTTACTAAGCCTTGTTCGTTATAGTTTTGTAACAAGAAATAGCATGCGTCTGCTAAATCATCTACATGTAAAAATTCTCTTCTTGGCGTTCCTGTACCCCAAATAGTTACAGTAGGTTCATTATTTTTTTTTGCTAATACAATTCTTCTAATTAATGCAGGAAGTACATGAGAGTTTTCGGGGTGGTAATTATCATTGGTTCCATACAAGTTTGTAGGCATGGCTGAAATAAAATTACAACCATATTGTGCTCTATAACTATCACACATTTCAATGCCAGCAATTTTTGCAATGGCATAGGGTTGATTGGTTGACTCTAGGTATCCACTTAGTAAGTATTCTTCTTTTAATGGCTGTGGTGCCATTTTAGGATATATACATGAAGAACCTAAAAACAATAATTTGGTAACCTTATTCAAATAAGCCGCATGAATAATATTCGCCTCAATCATTAAGTTATCGTAAATAAATTCTGCTCTATAGGTATTGTTAGCGTGTATGCCTCCCACTTTAGCAGCGGCAAGTACCACATATGCTGGCTTTTCTTTTTCAAAAAAATCACTGACAGCTTGCTGGTTCCTTAAATCTAATTCACTTGAAGTTCTAGTGACAATATTGTTATACCCTTCTTTCCTTAGTTTACGTTCTAATCCTGAACCTACCATTCCTCTATGTCCAGCAATATATATTTTAGCAGTTTGCTCCATGATTATAATCCGCTTTGTTTAATATGTAATTCTTTTTTGAACAAAGTAACATCACTAGCTACCATTTCTTTAACTAAGGCTGCTAAATCATACTTTGGTTTCCAACCTAATTGAGTCATTGCCTTAGTTGGATCTCCGATTAATAAATCAACTTCAGTTGGTCTATAATATTTAGGATCTACTTTCACAACTACTTGGCCTTCTTCCAATTTGTATTCGCCTTTATTTTTAACAACATATGCTTCTTCATCTTCATCTTTTCCTCTAAATCCTAATTCAATTCCTAATTCGGCAAAACTCATTTTTACAAAATCACGAATAGTTGTAGTTATACCTGTTGCTAAAACAAAGTCTTCTGGTTTTTCTTGTTGCAAGATCAAATACATTCCTTCTATATAATCTTTTGCATGTCCCCAGTCTCTTTTAGCATCTAAATTTCCTAAATACAAACAATTGTCCATTCCTAAAGCAATTTTTGCTGTTGCTCTTGTTATTTTTCTTGTCACGAAAGTTTCTCCTCTTTGTGGTGATTCATGATTAAACAAAATACCATTACAAGCATACATATTATAAGCTTCTCTATAATTTACTGTAATCCAATATGCATACAATTTTGCAACAGCATACGGAGAACGAGGATAAAATGGTGTCGTTTCAGATTGAGGTACCGCTTGTACTAAACCATACAATTCAGAAGTTGATGCTTGATATATTTTAGTTTTCTTAGTTAACCCTAATAAACGAACTGCTTCTAAAATTCTTAATGTTCCAATACCATCAGCATTCGCTGTATATTCTGGTTCTTCAAAACTTACATGCACATGACTCATTGCAGCCAAGTTGTAAATCTCATCAGGTTGAACTTCTTGAATGATACGAATTAAGTTGGTGCTATCAGTTAAATCTCCATAATGTAAATGTAAATGTCTATGAGGTGTATGTGGATCTTCATAAATATGATCTATTCTTTGCGTATTAAACAATGAAGACCTTCTTTTAATACCATGTACCTCATATCCTTTGTTTAATAAGAACTCTGCCAAATAAGCTCCGTCTTGGCCTGTGATTCCTGTAATAATTGCTTTTTTCACTATTTTACGTTTTAAAAATTATCTGTTTAACAACCAAGATGATGATTGTATTTTTCCTCCCAACCCATCAATCAATTCAATACCTAATGCTTCACAAATTGGTCTTTCTGGTATGGTAGCATTCTTTTGATCTCCTCCATTTGCAAATGCGAGTTGATATTCATTTCCAAATTCATTAAAAATTATTTTGATGGATTCTACAACTGTCCTATCCTTATCTATAGAAAGAAAACACTTGTAAACCAATCTCAAGTTTTTAACTATAAACACCCTCTCATTTTCATCCTGAAATTCTTTGGACCCCTTTAATGCTCTTTGAAAATCATTGTTAACTATCACAAATAACTTATCTCCACTTGCCCTTGCATTCTGAAAATACTCAATATGACCTTTATGAATTGGGTAAAATAACCACTAACTATTATCGCTTTAGGCTTCATTTCATATATTATTCTCTAAAATATAAGCACCAAACTGCACACCGAGTACCTACTTTTTAACCACGATTAACTACCTATAAATAAAAAATCAAACTTATAATTAGCTTGATTTTCAGTAGAATGATATTTAACGACTATCTACAAATAACCCCTTTACAAATGGACCACACTAATCCAAAATCCTACCCCATCAACTTCATAAACACTCCCACATCCTTCAACATTTTCTCAGTAAACTCAAGGGGTTGGTATAGGGCAACGCGTATTTTTTTATCAATCAAGGTTTCTGCCTTTTCAATTAATTGATATAAATAACTTTTATCAACATCACCCACTATTACTAAATCCACAAAGGGATTGTTTTTTCCTAAGGCTAAATCTCCAGTTAGGTAAACTTCATCCACATTACCCAACTTGTCCAATACATTCTCAATAATCTGATCCAAGCCAACATATTGCATAATAACCCCTCTTAAGGATTTAAACATAGGGTGTTTTGTATTTACTGCGTAATGTTTTGTTTTTGTGTTTTCGTCATCGGTTTGCTCCTGTATGAGTTGCATGTCCGATAACTTATTTAATTCCAAACGCACTGTATTACTACTTACACCTAAGTCACGTTCTAAACCGCGCAAATACACGGTGCTAGCGGGGTTGAGTAGCAATTTGGTGAGTAACTGCACTCTTATTTTACCAGTAAAAATTTTATCTAAGATCATTGGGGTAGATGCGATGTTCGAGAAAGTATATGACGGCTTCGCCGTTCTGAGTCACATTTTAATCATGCAAACTCAATATTGTTCAACAAATATAGCGCAATATTGAGTAGTTTAATTAATAATTATTGAGTAAATATTAAGAACAATTAATTTGCCTTAGAAATATCTACCCCCCCCCCCCGTCATATCCAATATCTTAGTTTGAAGGCTAGGGTCCAAACGTTCAAAAATGCTATTATTACTAATAAACTCAGGAACCAGCTCCTTCATTTTACCCACCAGTTCCATTTCATTAGAAATTTTGGAAGCCGAAGTCACTAATAACCTAAGGTCATTAAAGCTTTCATTAATACTGGTTAGTTCCACCTCTCTTACTTTAGCAATCAATATTTTATCATGGTAAGTAGTTAGGGTATTTTCAGCATCGTTCAATAATTCCTCATATAATTTTTCACCAGGGCGTAAGCCACTGTAAGTGATATTAATGTCAATATTCGGGATCATACCATACAAACGAATCATTTTTTTAGCCAAGTCGGCAATAGCAACCGGCTGCCCCATATCAAAAACAAATATCTCACCGCCATTTCCCATACTACCAGCTTCTAATACCAATTGACAAGCTTCGGGGATGGTCATAAAGTAGCGCGTGATATTGGGGTGCGTTACCGTTAAGGGTCCACCTTTTTCAATTTGTTCCTTAAACCTATTAATTACCGATCCATTACTACCAAGTACATTCCCAAAACGGGTTGTAATAAATTTAGTGACAATATTTTTTTCACTAGATAATCCTTGCACGTAAATTTCAGCCATTCTTTTGCTAGCACCCATAACATTCGTAGGGTTCACCGCTTTGTCGGTGCTGATCATTACAAACCTTTCCGCATTGTATTTTACAGCTAAGTCTGAAACTATTTTTGTGCCTATCACATTATTTCGAACTGCTTCCGTTGGGCAAAGCTCCATCATAGGAACATGCTTATAAGCTGCTGCATGATACACATAATGTGGTTTAAAGCTTTCAAATAAACCCTCTATTCTTTTTTCATTAGTGATATCGGCTAAAAACGAAACACAGTTTACACGAGTGCCGCGCTCCTGTAATTCTAATTCAATATTATGCAGTGGGGTTTCAGCCTGGTCGCACATGATAATCATTTCAGGCGCATAGGGAATTAATTGTCTTACAATTTCACTTCCGATAGATCCTGCTGCACCAGTAACCAATACACGCTTGCCTTTTATTTGTGAACGGATTTGATTATTATTAATCACAATAGGGTCGCGTTCCAATAAATCCTCAATTTTAATAGTCTGTAATTGATTGCTGCTAAACTTACCTTCAGCCCACTTGCTATATGGCGGTACACTTAATACTTTAATATCATGGTCCAAACAAAAATCAACCAATTCGTTTTTTCTTTTGGTTGGCATTGTAAAGCTGGCAATAATTAATTCATCAATAGGTTGAATGGCAACTAATTTTGCAAACTCTTCAAAACGAATAACTTGAATACCATTTAAATTTTTCTTAGTTTTCTTTTTATCATCATCAACAAAGGCAACAATATTTATGTTGGAGCTACCACTGTTTTCAAGTACACGTTGTGTTGCCACACCTGTATCGGCTGCACCAAAAATCACGACGCTCTTTTTTTTCATCTTGTAGTTTTTCGCATAGGCAAACAAAAACTTAACGAGTACACGATAGCTCACTAATAATAAAAAGCTAAAACTAGTATATACAATTAATATAGAAGTACTTAAAATAAACTGACTTTTTGCCGCAATGGAAATAGTATTAATTAAAAATAACATCACAGAAGACGCTAAAATTGAAATAGCTATGCGAACAGCATCCTGTAAACCCGTATACCTAACAATACCCGAATAAGTTTTAATCGCATTAAATACCAAGGTATTGATTATTAATATTAACCCAACAGAATTAATCACAATTGCCCAATCCACACCAATTAAGGTTAAATTTTGCCTTATAGCAATAGCTAATAGGTAGGAAAATAAGGTGGCCCCAATGTCAATTAAAAATATCACCCACCTTGGGACAATACTAAAATTTTTAAACATGAATTTATTGTTTTGATGCATTCAACGGGGGGATTGAATAAATTATTTTAATGCGAACTAAACTTTTAAACTAAGCAATCATTTTTTTATACAAACTAGTAAACACCAAATACAATACCGTTAAAAAACCGGCTAAAAATCCACCTAGTAATAATGATTTTTTCTTGCTTACCCTATCTTTATCCAAAGGCAAAATAGGACGGTCAATAACCTGTATTAATGGTGTTTCCTTGCGAAGGGAAACTTTTGAAAGCTCAAGGTTGGCCACCAACTGGGTCAGAATAGCTGTATTAGCTTGCACATCTATTTGACGTCTAGTACTAGGTGTTTTTTTAATATTAAAAGCTGGGTTTAAATTATATACATTATCACTTGCAGCTGCAACACCAGTGATTGCATTATTTAATTCAGCACGAATACTATCGGCCTGCTTTTGTAAAATTTCCACATTCATTCGGGATTTTTTACTTTTAATTTCAACATAATAATCGGAAGTTACCTTGGCTAAGGTTTCACAAAATTCTTTTGAAAAACCTTCTTCAATGGAATTTACAGTAACATTGATAATACTAATTTTTTTATCAGTTTGAGCTACAGATAAATTGTTGGTAACAATTCCAAGAAAAATATTTTTCAATATTGAATCCTGTTGTAAAGTAAAATTGCTTCTGTCGCTAGTTACAGGAAATTGAATGTTTTTTAATGATGGACTTTTTTTCCATCCATCTCTCAATTCATTAAACGCAATATAGTATTCTGCCAAACTAACGGTTTTGCCTTTGTATGATACGGGTGATAATAATGTTTTTTCAACAATTTTTCGGCTCTTCATGAGTGCCATTAAATTAGCGCCCGAAAATGCACCCCCTGCGCCACCGCCACCTAAATCAATGCCAAAGGAACTCGCCAATCCAAGTGCACCACTTAAACCACCGCCGCCGCTTTTTTCATCTTCCATTGCAAAGGTCAAATCTGCTTTGTAAATGGGCTTTTGAAAAAAAGCATAAGTAAGGCCAATCGCACCGCCAATGGCACTAACTGCTACTATTAGCTTCCATTTAGTTAATAAAAACTGATACCATTCCCGAATTTTAAAAATGAGTTCCTTTAAGGAAATTTCATCATTATCAAAATTGGTATTGTTTGAAGTATTTTCTGATTGCATGGTTTTCAATTTTTAACGTACTTGGTTAACAATTTAACTGTAGCTAAGGCTGCAATAAGTTGGGTAATAACTGTAAAGTATTGTAAGGTTACGTTTAAGGCTTTGTCCTTTCTTGAATTGGTTTCAGGTATCACTACCTCACTTCCTGGTTTTACTTTGGGGTTGATTCTAAATAATCCAAAGTCCTTCATTCTTGCCGATTTTCCGTTGGCATATACCACATAAGCTTTATTGCGTCTTGAATATTCCGAAACACCACCAGCTGCCGATACACAATCCCCAATGGTTAATCCTTCCTCATATACAATATTCGTAGGCCTTAATACACCACCACTTATTTTAACTTTATTATCTAATTTTGGTACTACGATCTCATCTCCGTCCATTAATATTAAATCTGAATTTGTTCCAGGATGTTTGATTACTTCATTTAAATCAATTGCAATTTGATAAACATCGTCCTGCAATTCCTGATACATCATATTCAGGGTATCCTTTAAATTTTTACGCTGCATTTCATTGAGCTTCGTGCTCATGGTTAAGCTTGTATTGTTGTTAGTACTATTGCCATTTTTTATTTCTTCTGCCATTAATTGTTTTTCCTCCTCCAACCTGGCGTTTTGTTGTGCCTTAAATTTTTCAACATAGGCTTTTTCAATATTTGCTTTTGTTTCATCCGATTTTAAACTATCTAACTCATACCTTTTGCGTTTGATAAAGGCAAATTCACCACTGGATCCATCTATCAATCCACCTGCACGCGTGATAATATCACTCACTCTGTCCAACCTACTTGCTAATGCAAAATTACCCGTGTTTTGAACCTGCCCTGTAATTTTTACAATGGCTGGTTGTGTGTAACCTGTTTGTTTAGTAATAGTAACTACATCCAATGGTTGCAAAATAAAATTTTCGTTCCCTGAATTAAAACTTAAATCCCCGTTAATTTCAGTTTGTAAAATAGTAGCAACATTATTGTTGGTTACTTTATCGCCAAATTTTAATTGCCTAGCTACTTCCACTTTTTTATTCGCGATATACGTAAAGCCACCTGCTAATAATATTAAATCCTTTACCGTCATGCTATCGATATAATTAAACTTGCCCGGATTTTTTACTTCACCCATTAAATCAATCGCCAATGAATCACGCATTTCCAACACACTGCTGATATACAATTCATCTTCACGTTGTAATAAAATATTTTCAGTTGGATCATTTTTTAATGCCTTAGTTAGGTTCAGTGTAATAAGCTCCTTTAATAAATTAGGCTTTAACCTTATTAACTGTGCACGACCTGTATAAGCGTCCTCCTTTAAACCATCGGCGCGTTGTACCAAATCAGCAACACGCATGCCTGGTGTAAGTTCATATAAATCGGGTCTGAAAATGGCACCCGATAATTTTACCCTGTTTTCGTAACGGTCTAAAATTTTGGAGATAAATATTTCATCGCCGCCCTGTGGTTGGTATTTTGCAAAATCGATTTTTGCTAAATCTTTTACCGCTTTTTCCTTACCATTTTTTTGAATAATTTTTACCCATGCTGTGTAAGCGGTATCATCAAAGCCACTTGCATATTGTAAAAACTGATTAAAATTTTCATTCCCGATTAGTTCAAAAATACCTGGGCGTTTTACTTGACCCTTAATTTCAATTCTATTTTTATAAGGAGGCACACGTACCACATCGTTGTCCTTTAAGCCAATATTTTGCGACTGATCCCCGTTCTGCATAAATTGATACAAGTCAATTTTCTTAAACGGTTTGTTGTTTCGGATCAATTCTATTTGTCGGTAACTGCCAATTTCACTAGGGCCACCTGCTTCTGTTAATACACTCAATACATTGGATAAGGAAGATACATTATGCACGCCACTTTTATTTGCACCTATAACTGTAACATGTATGGTTCGAATATCTCCTAATGTTAACGCTAACTTAGATTCACCCCTTGCAATACTAGGGTAGGCGGTATTCGCCATTTGTTGTTTTATTTTTTCAATGGCTGCTTCAATGGTTAAACCTGCTACTTTAATAGGGCCTACATTTTGTACCTGTATACGACCTTCATTGGAAACTGTAATATCCTCGGCATATTCCTGTACGCCATACACCACTAATTTCAATACATCATTAGGTCCAATTTCATAATTCAATGGCGTAGCAATATTTTGATTGGAACTTAAGCCGGTGTTGTTTTGATTAAACAATTCCGATCCATAAATTAATGGATTAATAGGCTTAAAATTAAAGAAGTCCAAACTATCCGATTTTTTGGAAGAACTATCGTTTCGGCGGTTACTTTGTTTTTTCAACAAGGGGGATTTATTCCCTGAGGTTGGTTTTGCATTAGCCAGCCTTGCTTTTAGTTTTGCAAACTCACTCGCCGACATTCCTTTGGCCATGGCTTGTTGTTCCACTTGGTCAATAGATACACCGCCTTGTTTAAGCTGTTGTTGAATTTGTCCAATTTCTGCTTCAGTTAAAGCATCCACTTTAATAGTGCTTAAATCCTTACCGCTTAAAGCCCCTTGTGCAAAGCCTACATTGGTAATAAATAAAAAAGCCAGAATGAATAATGAAAACCTCATAGGTTATGTTTTGTTAATTTGAATATTTTAGATATAGCTACGCTTTTCTAAGTCACATAAAATGAACGAGTTATGAACTACTTAGAAGCAATAAATTATTTTAGGGGGGTAATGCGAAATTACATTAAAAATGTATAGAAAATGTAATAAGTAATAGTTAATTTTTGACAATATTTAGGTAACATCATTATAACGATTTATCTCCTTTATTTATTGCTGATAAAGTATACTTACATCATTTCTTTATACGCGTTTGGATTATGAATATTTCCCCCTTTTTGCCCAAACAAAAATTATTATTCGTTATTTTTACATTATATACAAAAATCATATGAATTTATTTCGTAAAATATTGATAATCAGTGCATTGTTTTTATTCGCCTTAAATGGATTCGCACAAAATGGCAGCATGAATGTGGCCAATATGACCAATGAACAGCTGATGCAATTAGTGAGTCAATACCAATTAACGGGTTTAACTGGACCTGAATTAGAGGCAAAAGCAAAGGAAAAGGGCCTTTCTAATGACCAAATACAGGCTTTAAAAGCAAGAATGTCTACCTTAAATCAAGGGAATTTGGGCAAAAATCAGCAAAATTCTACGGATCCATATACCCAACGCAAAAAGATTGGCATAAAATCGGGTTTATATATGGAAGATGATAGCTTGAGCCTAAATACGCTTAAAGTGTTTGGCGCTGATATTTTTGAGGAGGAATTTTTGAATTTTGAACCTAATTTGTCGATTCCTTCACCCAAAAACTACATGATTGGCACTAATGATCAAATCATTGTTGATGTATTTGGCGTTAGTGAACGAACACAAAAATTAAATGTAAGTACAGAAGGTTTTATTCGTTTCCCTAACCTAGGTCCAATTAAAGTTGCGGGCTTAACCTTGGAGGATGCACAACAAAAAATTAAAATCGCACTTACAAAAATTTACCCCACCATTGGTTCTGGTAAAACACAGGTTAATGTTTCCGTAGGCGATATTCGCAGTATTCGTGTCACAGTTGTAGGTGAAGTAAAAAGACCAGGCTCCTATAGCCTTTCTTCTCTTTCTACTTTAATGAATGCCTTATATACTTCAGGTGGGCCTAATAACATTGGCTCCTTTCGAAATATTTATTTAATGCGCAATGGCAAGGAACTCGTAAAATTTGATTTGTATGATTTTTTATTAAAAGGTGATTTATCTAAAAACAAATTATTAATGGATGAGGATGTAATTCGCGTTGCACCTTATACCAACCGTGTAGCCGTGAAAGGGGCGATAAAAAAGCAGGCCTTATATGATGTGGAGGAAAAAGATCATTTGGGGGATATATTAAAATTTGCTGGTGGATTTGCCGATATGGGCCATAAGGATTTTGTTCGCGTTAAACGCGTAGGTGATAAAAACAAAGAAATACTCACTGCAAAATCAAACCAATTTGACAGCTTTAATTTAATATCAGGTGATACTATTTTGGTGGATACGATTGCCTCCTCCTATTCGAACAGAGTGCATATTCAAGGTTCCATCTATTATCCTGGTGAATATGGTTTAAATGAAGTGCCTACCTTAAAAGATTTGTTATTGCTAGCCCAAATTAAAGAGAATACATATTTTGATCGTGGCGCTTTGATACGTTTGAAAGCTGATTTTACCCCAAGTTTTTTAAACTTTAATTTAAATGAAATTTTATCTGGTAAATCAAATATGCAATTGCAAAAAGAAGATTCCATTTTTATTTACCAAAAGGATGATATCAGGGAACAGTATTATATTTCCATTAATGGGGAAGTAAATACCCCAGGCACTTATAACTACAAAGATAGTATGCGCTTAATGGATTTAATATTAATGGCGAAGGGGCCTAAAGATGGTGCTACTTTGCAAAAAATTGAAATATCCAGACGCGTTAAAGAATTAGATAACGAAAAAGAAACTTTTAAATACGCGATTGTTAAGGAAATAAATATTGATAAAAACTCCGCCTTTTATGAAAACCCCAATTTTTTATTAGCGCCCTTCGATATTGTTTCTGTCCGTAAATCAACCGGATATACTGTTCAAAAAAAGATAAGTATTGAAGGAGAAATTTTATACCCTGGTGATTATATTTTATCCAATAAAAATGAACGCGCATCTGAAGTTATTAAACGAGCGGGTGGTTTAACAGCTTCAGCTTATACCGAGGGTGCGATATTAATTCGTAAACAAGCCATTGGTAACTCAACAACGGATAGTGTGGTGTTTCGTACCAGACAAAATTTAATTAAAAACAGAACTGAATTAAAAAGTTTATCTGATACGGCACTTATAAAAAATATTTATAAAGAAAATGAAGAGAAAATTGTAAGTTTTGATTTGAAAAAAGCTTTACAATTTCCCGGAAGCCCAGATGATTTGATTTTAGAGGAAAATGATATCTTAAGAATTGAAAAAGTATTACAAACTATTGAAACATTTGGGGGTGTAAATATTCCAATGAAAATTACTTTTGATAATAATAACGCGGGATTCAAGCACGCTATTCGCGCATCCGGGGGCTTTGCTTCCAATGCAGATAAAACACTATCCTATGTGATTGGCGCCAATGGCAAGGTTAGAAGTACGAAAAAGTTTATGTTCATCAAATTTTATCCAAAAATTACCGCAGGATCGCAGGTATATGTGCCAATTAAACCTAAGAAAGAATTAACCACAGGTGAGATGATTGGTATAGGTACAACAATCGCTTCCTTAGTAGGTCTAGTAATTTCACTTATTAATGCAACAAAATAATTTACAATGTCATTACCAAATAATACCGTTGCACTTACTGATATTATAGCCTCAGCTAAAAATTTTATAAAATTTATTCAATCCAAGTTTAAATTTTTAGGGTTGTTGATTATTTTTGGTGGCGTATTAGGGTTAGCTTACTATTTTATCACTAGCCCTAAATACCAAGCAACCGCTACTTTTATTGTGGAGGAAAAATCAAGCGGTAGTGGTTTAGCGGGTATGGCGGGGCAATTAGGTTTTGATATTAGCAGCTTAACTGGAGGCAATGCAGGCTTATTTGATGGTGACAATATTTTAGAAATTATAAAATCCAGAAATATTATTGAATCCGTATTATTATCTAAGGTTGATATTGCTGATAGCGCAAATAATAAAACCTTAGCCGATTTGTATTATGAGACCAGTGGATTAAAAAATAAATTAGAAGGTAAAAGTAATGACTTAGCTAATTTAAATTTTTCAAGTATAAAAAATGGAGTAGGGCATACCATATTGCAGGACAGTGTGCTTTATATGATGATTGAAAAAATTAATAAGGATAATTTAAATGTGCAACGCACCAATAAAAAAGGATCGATAATTAGCATTAGTACAAATTCCACAAACCCGCAATTTTCAAAATTATTTTCAGAGCGTTTGTTAAATGAAACAAGCGAAATGTATATAAAAATTAAAGTAGGTAATTTAAGTTCAAATATTAATCGTCTTCAAAATAAAGCCGATTCATTACAAGCACTGTTAAACAGAACTTCCTACCAATCTGCTGCTTTAAATACTTTTGATGCGAATGAGGCATATAAATCATCCGCTGTGCCTGAGGAAATGTCACAACGAGATAAATTGGTGCTCAATACTTTATATGCCGAAGTGGTTAAAAATGTAGAGATATTGCGTATTTCATTGATCAATCAAAAACCAATTATTCAGGTGTTGGATTTACCTAAATTTCCTTTGGTCAATCAACAAAAATCATTTTTAATCATTGAATTGATTGGGTTATTAGCGGGATTAGTGATTGGACTTTTGTATTTATTGCTAGCCTACACAGGGAACAATAAATCCTAGTTTAACATGAGCACTAAGTCGCATCGCTTATTTTTATTACGCGCTTATGGTGATGCTACCATTGCTTTACATTTTTTAGCAAATAGCCCCGAAAAAAATAATTACGAGGTCATTGTTTCCAGCCATTTAAAGTCTTTAATCAACGCATTAAGAAGTTATATAGATTTAAGTTCCCTTAAAATTGAATTTGTTGAATTTGACATTACAAAATCGCAACTTAACTTATTTACCAACCGACATTTAATCTCAACCAACACTTTACAGCAAGTAAATAAATTAAAGCAGTTTGTAAAAAATAATCCGAACAATGGTGGGGTGGATTATGTGGAACAAGAAAAAAAATCTACACTATTAAATTTATTTACTGGGCATTCGTTTAAAGCCATAGTAAATAAGCAAGTGTATGCCGATATGGGTAAATTTTTTAAATCTTCTATTTTAATTCCTAAACCAACTAGTTCAATTAACAAAGTGCTTATAGTACCCAATGCGCGCATAAGTGCTAGACGCATACCTGAAAGGATAATTGAGTACATTAAAGCACAATTAACGGGCACTAATAAGTCATTGCAAGTAGCCTATTTTAGTAAGGAAAACGAACAAAAGCTTCAAACGGATTCACAAAATGAAGTAGTTTCCTATGCTAATTTTGAGGAGTTATTGGCTTTGATTAATGACGCCGATTTTATTTTTGGATCAGATAGCCTACCTATACACTTATGTAATGCCTTACAAAAACCACATTATATATTATATCCAAATAATGGATCAACTGCCTTTTTTACACCTTTTAGTATGGCAAATAAGTGTTATGCCGATTTTAATAAATTTTCTTCCTCTCATTTTCCAATATGATGCAAAACAAAATCCATACTTATGTATTATGTTCCAAGCAGGAACAAGGAAGGGAGGGGCATATCAATTTATTAAAGCAACAATTGGGTGATATAAATTGCGTAGAAGCCATTTTTCCTAAATTTGAAAAAGTTCCTTTTATGGAACAATTGGCGGGAGTGTCTAAATCACGAACTGGGAAAGCACTTAACCAAGGAGAAATTGGTTGTTTATTAGGCCACCGTAAAATTTGGCATTTAATTGCCAAACATACTGCAACACCCAATCAGCATTTTTTAGTGCTAGAATCGGATAGTAAAATCGTTTTTATTGATGATTTTAAAAAGGCATTTATTGAAATCAACAATACGAATAATAGTCATGACTATGATTTGTTTTTTTGGGGTGCCTGGAATGGGAATACCAGAATAAAAAAATCTACCCAATCAAAAATTCTTAACAAGTTCAATATTGGTGAACCATTAATAAAATCGGTATATGGCACTTATGGCTATTCCATAACTCCTTTAGCCGCAAAAGTTTTATTAAAACAAACAGCTAAAATTAGCTACCCCGTCGATTATTTTAAATTTCATTTAAAAAATAACAATATTCGTATAGGGGCCATTCGGCCTGCGATGATTGATACTTGGAAAACAACCCCTAGCAATATCGTTGTCGAGAATAACTGGGTGAACATAAAAAGATGGATAATCATCCGCATTTTCGACTTTCGTAATATGATTATTGCTTACTTTTGTTAACTATGGAGCCAAACTACAAACCTTCAATTGTTGCAGTTACTTGGGATGGCGTTACCCCAGCATTATCCCATATTTTTCAAGATGTTCCCCCTCAGTTTGAAATTTTATTGTTTGACAATACCGGTAAAGCAGATAAAGCATTATTTGCACATTTACCCATCACACATTTTATTTCCCATAAAACAGAATGTAAGGGCGATATTATAGAGCATATCTATTACTATTTTCAAAATAATACCACCAACCCTCCTGCTAATTATAAATATATTGGCATTATTGATGATGATGTTTATTTTTCGGTTTCCGATTTAAACAAGCTACTTTTTTTAGCCAGCCTAGAGGAGTTAGATGTTTTTCAAGCAAGCTTATCCCATGACGGCGTTAACTCACACAGACAATTGGTGCATAAAGCTGGAGTTATCATACAAGAAACCTTATGGGTGGAAATTATGGCGCCTTTTTATGATATGGAAATTTTTATGGCAGCCGGTCCATATTACCAACATAGTATTTCAGGACAGGGTATTGATGTATACCTAATCCCTACCCTACAACGCATATTAAAAAAGAACAAAACAGCAGTGGTGCACGCAGTTCAAATGAAACACCGTCGTCCGTTTAGAACCGATTTTAGACGCTTTGTAAATGGAAAAGATAATTTAACCGAGATCAATGATATTAAAAATATTTGTTACCAATTAGCAAGTGAACATAAAGAATTATTTGACCAAGCTTTTTTCGATCATGTGTTAGACATAAAATATATTCGTGCCATTCCTTTAAAAAAGAAATTAAAGCGAATAAAACCCATGTTGAAAAATTTATACAGTTTAATTGTGGACGCTAGTTACCGTTAACAAACTATAATGTCAACACAAAAAAATGTTTTTTATAATATTTTATTTGCGCTAGCGCAGGTTTTATTACCATTAATAACCTTTCCTTATTTAGCACGTATTTTAGGCCCTTCTTATTTAGGCTCATTAAATTTTGCAGAAAGCTTTGCGCGTTATTTTGTGTTGTTAGCAGCAGTAGGTATTCCGGTATATGGCGTCCGAATGATTGCAAAAAATAACCATGACAAAACCGCATTATCGAAAACTTTTTGGGAAATATTTTTAATTAATTTCATTGTCACCATTGGGCTTTCGGTGGTTTTTATATTTTCAATTTTTTATATTGAAAAGCTGGCTGGGGATAAAGTTTTATTTACCTGGTCGCTATTATTTTTTATTACTCAATTGTTTTTGTTTGAATGGCTATTTGCCGGAATGAATCAATTTAAATTTATTGCGCTACGCTATTTTATTATTCGCTTACTTTTCATTGTTGGGGTATTTGTTTTTATTAAACAAAATACGGATTATCAAAAATATATGGCTTTGCAAGTAGCAGCAAGTATTATAGTAAGCCTCGTGAATTTTAATTACCTGCGCCAATATATCAGTTTCGATAAAAACATTTTTAAGCAATTAAATTTAAAGCAGCATATAAAGCCCCTGCTTATTTTGTTTTTAACTTTATTTTCAATTAGTATTTATTTGTCCTTGGATACGGTGTTATTAGGCTTTTTAGCGGATAATGAAAGTGTGGGATACTATTCCTCCGTATTGAAATTAAATAAAATAATTATTGCGGTATTGGCTGCTATTTCAGCGGCCATGTTTCCTAAAATCACCAGCTTATACCAATCAGGTGAAATTGAAAAGTTTACTGAAATGATTCGGAAGGGTTTTTACTTGATCATTAGTATTGGTATTCCCACCACAATTATTGTTTTTGGTTGCGCTTCACAAATAGTTTTAATTGTTTTAGGCGAAGGCTTTGAGCGCTCTATATTGCCATTGCAAATAACAGCGCCTTTAATTTTAATTGTAAGCCTTTCGAGTATTTTTGGTTTTCAAATATTAAATGCACTTTCCAAGGATCGAGAAATTTTAATTTCCGCTATTATAGGAATGTTATTAAGCATACTATTGACATTTATTTTAGTAAGTAAATACAAAGAAATTGGCGAAGCCGTCACCATTTTATTAACCGAATTAGCCGTTTGTGGGGCTTTTATATATTTCTCAAAAAAGCATTATAATATGAAGCAATTGTTGCCATTAATGTTGGAGCAATTACTTGCAGGCATTCCCTATATCATTATAATTATATGCATTAAATTATTAATAGCAAATCCTTTTATACAATTAAGTATTGTTGGTATAATTTGTTTAGGCTGGTTTACCCTTTTTCATTTTATATTATTAAAAAATGGGCTTGTTAAAGAACAGGTTTTATTGTTTTTAAAGAAAGGGGCAAAACAAGTACAGGTGTAATATGATAAACAAGGATTATTATATATCTTTGTAATATGATTATTTTCACTAGGGGAATCAATATGCGTATTACAAAAAACATCATTAAAGAACCCTTGATGAAGAAGCTATTAAATGCTTCAAAATTGAATCGTATTGTTTACACCCTTTGCCTTTATTTGTTACTGTTTTTTTTATCATTGAGTAATGCATCGGCGCAGGATACTTCAAATTCAAAAAGTTGGAAGGAAAAATTAATCTCCTGGAAAATATTAAAAAAGCCATTCAATTTTTTACAATCATCCAACATAAAGCAGCCTACCGCAGAAATGTCAATTCCTGTTGGTTTTACCGATATTGAGGAATTAATACGCGACCTTCAATTAGCCGGTAAAATAGCCCCTAATAATGCACTCACCATTCGTCCCATATATACCAACTCAGATATTACTTACAATAAGCTATTAAATATTATTGACCCTGATATTGAAAATAACAACCAAATAGTCAATAAGCCCAATTTAAATATTGGTTTACTTCCTATTAATTTTACACAAAAACTAACTACGCACCATCCCTATGGTTGGAATGATGGCGCTTTTAGTTTGTCAAAAGGATACCAATTTTTAATTGGCGGTGGTGTTTATTTCCAATGGCATAAATTAAAAATTCAATTACGACCTGAATTTGTAAAAACGGCCAGCGGCAATTATGAAACAAGTAATTATTGGGGTGCAGTAACGCCTAGTTTTAAAAAAATTATGCCGGGTCAGTCCAGTATTCGCTATGATTTAGGCCCTTTGACTGTGGGCGCATCCACTGAAAATATGTGGTGGGGGCCTGGTATTTATAATTCCATGTTAATGAGTAATAATGCCCCTGGATTTTTACATTATTCAATTAATAGTAATCGACCCATCAATACTTTTGCAGGAAGTTTTCAGTTTCAACTACAAGCAGGTTTTTTACAAAAAGATAGCACTCAGGGGTATGAAAATAAAAGATTATACCCTGCGATCATTAATAATGGCAAAAGATATTATAATTCCATTAATGTTTCCTACCAACCTAAGTTTTTAAAAAATGTGTATTTTGGTTTAACCCGAACCTTTCAAAACTATACCCGATTACAGTCCAGTAATAGCAATGGTTTTGTTTACAATTATGTGCCGGTATTTGTGGCCTTTTTCAAAAATACCTATAGTGATGATACTGTGAGAAGAGATCAAGTAGCAGCTGTTAGTGCCCGTTGGATTTTACCCAAGGAAAAAGCAGAAATGTATTTTGAATTTGGATTCAACGATGCCAAACAAAATTTTAGGGACCTAATGATGGACATGGCACATTCCTCTGGCTATGTTTGGGGTTTTAAAAAATTAAAATACTTAAATGAAACTCAGTACATTAATTTTAATATAGAAATGGCGCGGCTTGCACAAACCACCAGTTATTTACATCGCAATGCGGGCAACTGGTATGAACATGGTGGTATTAGTGAAGGGTACACCAATTTAAATCAAATTATGGGAGGCGTAAGTGGTTTTGGTAATAATATGCAAGCCCTTGCAGTGAGTTATCATTCAGGTTGGAATAAGATGGGTTTTATTTTTCAGCATATTGTACAAAACCCATATGACTTAGTTGCTGGTATTAATGAAGTAGGAATTCGATCCATTAAATGGACCGATTACTCCTTTGGTTTACAAACCAGGTACCATTATAAAAAAATATTACTCAGTGCCAATATGGAAATAATAAAGGCTAAAAATTATATCTGGAAAAAGGACAATAATCCGACTAACCTTTTCTTTTACATAAATACTATTTATTTATGGTAAAAAAAATAGCCTCCCTTTTTATTTTAACTTTAGTTGGACTAGCTGGTTATACGCAGTCTGCATTAATGGATGATATTAAATTGATGAATGCCCTGCGTAATCAACAACTTTTGCATGCTTATGCATCAGACGAGGACGAGGATGATATAGATTCAACCTATTTGAATTCATTCATGATTCGCTCCACCCATGCATTTCAAAATTTAACTACCAAGCCATTATTTAAATATAAAAGCTTTAGTATCAAAAGCTTGCAATTAATGTACAATAATCAAAATAATAGTTTTTTGCCTTATGGTTCCAATGATGGTAATATGTACCCCGCGCGTGGTAAACAAGAACGCTTTAGTGCAGGTGCCAATATTAGATGGGGCATTATTGATATTAATGTACAGCCTGAATTTTTAAAACTTGAAAATATTGAGCAAGAATTTTTTAGAGGCAATGAAAGCGATCGTAACTGGTGGACAAGATACTATAAAATAGTCGCCAACAATATTGACGACTTTAGACAATTTGGTAAACTCCCTATTGAAACAATTTCATTGGGGCAATCAAGGGTGGGGCTTTCCACAAAAACTTGGAGTGCAGGTGTTTCCAATGAAAACATTTGGTGGGGCCCTGGTCAATTTAATAGCCTTATTTATACCAATAATGCGCCTGGTTTTTTACACGCGTATATTCAAACCAATAAGCCCATTGAAACTAGGGTTGGTAACTTTGAATTTAAATTGATTTCAGGAAAATTGGACTCCTTAAATTGGATCAACCCTGACCAAAGAATTATGTGTGCTATCTGGCCGGGTGCTATTATTCCAAAAATTAACCAGCAAAGAGTAATGCAGGCATTGACCATAAATTATAACCCCAAATGGTTCCCTAATTTATACTTGGGTTATGCTTATTCCACACAACATTATTCTACGAATACGGATAAATACATTGAGCCTTTTTCAAAAGCAAAAACCAATAATTCCAAATATAGTATTGGGGCATTAATGATGCGCTTAAAACTTCCCAAGGAAAATGCCGAAATTTATGCCGAATTGGGACAGCCTCGCAGTTTTGCAATGCCATGGCAATTTTTTAACGACACTGCGCTAAATGGTTTTGTTTTTGGCATTAAAAAGATATACTTAGCGCGTAATAAAAAATCCTACTTTGAATTTAATTTTGAAGCAACCCAAATTCAATTAATGGATGCCAAGGAAATTTTTGTGGATGGCGATCCTTTTGGGACCCCTAAAAACAATTCATTTTATACTAGTCCAGTTATTCGACAAGGCTATACCAATGAAGCCCAATTATTAGGCGCTTCAATTGGGCCAGGTTCCGCAAGCCAAACATTACATGTAAGTTGGAATAAGGGGCTCAGCAAAATTGGGTTAATGGTGGAAAGAGTAAACCACAACACCGACTTTTACCATGTGGTATATTTAAGCTCCTTAGGTAATTCAATGGCAGATGCTTATTATGTTGATTTAAATACAGGCGTGCAGGCACAATGGAGCCCACAAAAAAATATTCTTTTGGGTGTTTCCTATATAAATTCAAAAGCGATTAACTATAGGTGGCTTAAACGAATAGTGGATGACAAATATGTATTTGGGGATCCTGGGGTAGGTTCGGATAAAAGTAATTCACAATTAACTTTTTCCCTTAAATTTATATTTAATGGAAGCCATTAAATCACTTTATCTGAGGGCCTATTTTTTTATCATGGCCCTATATGTTTTTTTTAATAAGGGCATAGCTTATAGTTATTTGGTAGAGGCTTTGTGGTTGGGTGGCATTATCCTACTTATTTTAAATAGGCACAAATACATATTCATTTGGGATAAGCGCATAAAAGTTTTATTATTTTTTTTACTAATCACCCTAGTATACATTTTATGGGGTGCCAAAAACTATCCGCTAATTGACACCATTCGGGATTCATTCATTTTTGAATACGGTTGGTTTGTATTTATTTTATTTTTATACCAAGATAAACTTGCTGAAATTTGGGAAGTTTTATTTCATATTTATAAGTGGTTTCCCTTGGTCGCCCTCATTAATTTCATTTTACAATACTACTTCCCATTTTTTGACACCTTCACAGTATTTGGTGATGTCACCCTTTTATTATACAAGTATGGTGACATGAGTGTACATTTATTAATTTGTACCATACTTATTTTATTGAATATTAATAAGCTTTCTAATAAATGGTTGCTTTTCCTAACCTTATTAATAATTTTTGATTTTTTAGTAATAGCTGCATATAGTCGCGCAGGAATGCTGGCATATATAGCAGGTATTTTTTGTTTTATTTATTTTGCTAAGGACAGCGTGATTAAAGACGCCTTAAAAAGTTTTACAAGATATATTCCATGGGCTTTGGTAATTGTGATCCCCATTTATTTAAGTATCCAAGTACGTGAAAATTTTCAGGGACGTACAGCGGGTTTTAACCAAATTAAGGAAAACATTACTTCCTTAACCACTGATTCCGATAATAAAATTTTAGAAGATAATTTATTATGGCGTTTTGTATGGTGGGGAAAAATTATTGACTATAGCTTTTCAAAGGAATATTTTTTACATGGAAAAGGGTTAGGGATGAGCTTAGCGCAATCCGATGATATTGTAATGACCGAAGATGATGTGCGCTCCCCACATAGTTTTCATTTATCCATTATGGCACGGTTTGGTATTCCACTATTTTTGCTTTGGCTGTATTGGTTAGTTTTAATAATTAAACCCATCTTTCAAAGAAAATTAAGCCACCAACAATTAGCCATTACTTGTATCCTTATCGCTTTTATATTTAATGCAAGTTTTGATGTGTATTTAGAAGGCCCCATGGGCGCCTTCCCTTTTTGGACCTGGGTTGGCTTACTTTTTATGAGCGTAGGGGTCGCAGATGCTAAAGCTGCTGATAGTGCTAGCTTAGATACAGGTTCAGATACTAATAATATTACTGACACTCATCAAGCTGACTCCATTACCCAACCTAATTCCTAACCATGCATACGAAAGTAAATATTTTAGGTATTCAGGTTAGCTCCATTACCCTTCCTACATTATTGAATGAATTTAAGGATACCATTCAATCAAATTCAAAAGCAAGTGTTTGTATTACACCGGTAAATTCAATTTTAGCCGCAAATAAAAATGCTGTTGTAAAAAATATTTACAATAACGCTACTTATACGCTTTGTGATGGCGTTCCGGTATTATGGGCTTCCAAATTTTTAGGGACCCCTATTGCGGAACGCATTACTGGATTGGACCTATTACCTGCCTTATTACCCTTTTGTTCTGAAAATAATTTTAGTTTATTTTTTTTAGGGGCTTCTCCTGGTGTAGGGCTTAGCTTAAAAGCAAAAGCAGAAGAACTTTATCCAGGTTTACAAATTAGTGGTGTTTATAGTCCGCCTTTTGCGGATAAGTTTGAACAAGCGGAAAATGATATAATGATTGGGCTCATTAATGAAGCAAAGCCGGATTTTGTTTTGGTAAGCCTAACAGCCCCAAAACAAGATATTTGGATTGCTGAAAATTTACATAAGTTAAATACTAAAATTGCGATTGGTATTGGTGGTGCTTTTGAAGTGACAGCTGGTTTAATTTCTAGGGCACCCCATTGGATGCAGGTAAATGGCCTTGAATGGCTTTATCGCTTTTTTAAGGAACCTAAGCGTATGTTTAAAAGATATTTTATAGAAGCCCCAGTATTCATTCCTTTAATTCTGCTTCAAAAATTAAAATCCATTTTTAAATAAGTCGTGGTTAGTTTAGCCCAAAGGAAACGCCCAATTGTATTAGGCTATTGGATACTTTTTGTCCTGTAGTATAAGTTTCATTAATTTTTTGATACACGCCCTTTACATATAAGTTATTGATTACTTCATAAGTGGCTTGTAAGTAAATATCTTTCCTGGTTTTTTCTAAGCCAAATAAAAATGCGGGTTGTGGTTCTGCCGCATATTGTTCCCAAATACTTCCCAACCCACCTTTTCGAATACTTTGATAGCGTGCATATAATTTTAACTTAGGCAGCGGTGTATATTTTACAAACAATAATTGCCGATCCATATTCGCACCCATCCAATCCCCTAATGAATAATCATATTGCGTATATCTTTGCGCTGGGATCAAGTTATTATATACAAATGGGTTTACCCTTGTATATTCTGCACCTATAGTTAAATAAGGTATGAAAAAATCAGTGATTGATCCGCCAATGGTATAGCCCAATTGGTTACGACTTTTGGACTTATTGAATACTTCCGTTAATCTTATTTCATCAATAAATACAGTAGTGTATAAATGGGTGTTTTTTATTTGATTCCTTGAACTTGCCTGCATAAATATTTGCCCATTAGAACCTGCATTGATTAAATAATTGCTTCGGTTATTATCATATACCTTGAAAAAGTTGATGGGTATTAAAAATCCAACATCCAATTTATCGCTATATACCATGGACTCTCCTAATGCCAAATCCAATCCTTTCATGGGTGTAACCTTAATACTATGGGTAACTAAAAATTTGGATATATACCTTACGCGCACATCTCCACTTACACCCCCTGTCCAGGTATTATAGGTTCGCATGGAATCAATTAAATTGGAATTTAACCATGCGTGCATATAGTTAAAGCTTAACCATTGGAGTGGTTTATAGTCTAATCTAAAATAAGGGAAGCTGGGTGCTTTATCCGAGGATACGATTCGTCCATTTTCACCATAGCCCCATAAAAAATTATCCTTTCCAAAATTGACAGATCCATTTTTCCAACTATAGGAAATATTGCCGCGCACTTCACTATAGTTTAACCTATTGTCGTTGGATAAGCCTACACGTATGATACCTGTATTGGACGTTTCAAAGGTATTAAGTTTGGTTAAATCACCCGTCTCCGTATAATCACGGTAGTATAATTGAAACCCAATATTTTTACTTGCCCCCCATAAGCTAAATCCATTGCTTACTTGGTTTATTTTATTGCCACCATTGCTACTTACTTGTATATTCGTTACTGGATCAATATTGAATTGAAAATCCTTTGCATGTATGGCAATGGTTCGCCAACGTCCATTTTCATCTTTTTTTAATAAGTCGGCCTTGGTATTGTCCTTATTCGTTAGGCCTTCAATGGTATTGTATTCCTGTAAGTAAAAGTTTAATTCCACTCGCTCTATTTTGCTTAAGCTAGCTTCATTTTTTTGCAACTCCAATAACGCCATTAATATGGCTTGTCGGCTAATAGGTTGTATATAATCATCAATCGTCACTAAGCCTTTTTGCGCCATGCGAGAAAGATAAGGATATACCTCAGTGCGATGATTTTCAAATATATTTTGTGCAAGTACCGCTCCCTGAATTTGTAAGAAGAGTAGGCTAAATAGTAGGCCTTTTATAATTTGATTAGTACGCATCTTGATTGCCTCTTATAAAGTTGATGATGGTTTGAATGATGATTTGGCAATCCATCCAAAAGTTCCAACGATGTATATAAAACAAATCAAAGTCAACTCTTTTTTGCATATCCTCTGCAGTTTTGGTTTCCCCTCTGCAGCCGTTTACTTGCGCATAGCCGGTGATGCCTGGTAATACAATATGACGTAGCATATAGTTTTCAACGGTATGCATGGATTCAATATTTAAGGGTGTAGGATGTGGTCTAGGCCCTACGACCGACATATTGCCTATGAGTACATTCCAAAACTGTGGTAACTCATCAAAATTAGTACTCCTTAACATTTTTCCAATCCTGGTTACTCTTGGATCGCCTTTAAAAGCTTGTTGGTATTCACCATCATCATTTATATCCGTTGATTCGCGATACATGGTTCTAAACTTATAGCAAATAATTTTTTCATTATTCAAGCCCCATCTTTCCTGTTTAAATATGGCAGGGCCTTTGGATGTTAGTTTAATTAAAATTATAATTAAGGGCATCAACCATATTCCAAAAAAGATAAAAAACACGGATGCAATAAAAATATCAAAGGAGCGCTTTATGATTTTATTTTCTAAACTATCCAAGGGCAAATTACCTACATTGATTACTGGCATTTGTCCAATATTATTTATGTAGATGGTTGAGTTATTGTATTGTCTTAAATCGGGTAAAATACTTACTTTAATTTTATAGTAATCACATACATCTATACATTTTTGTATTTCAGCTTGTCGGCTCGCAGGCAAAGCAATGACTACTTCATCTACAGATTGACTTTTAACTACTGATTCTATATTATCTAAATTACCGTAATATTTATAGCCTTCAATTTTGCTTTCTTGTATATCTAAAAATCCCACACATTTATAGCCGTAATAATAAAACTGATTAATGGTTTTTAAAAAATTAAGGGCGGATGGCGTTGATCCCACTAACAATACATTATCAAACAATTGCCCTTCCTGTAAGTAAGCATGTATCCGCTTTCTGAAAAAATACTTTACCGTCAAAGTACCTACTCCTAAAAAGATTAGAAATAACTTGATGAATCGGACGCTGAAAATTACTTGGTTTAATCTTAAAAAAAAGATACCGGCACCGAGTATCACAGTTAATAAAACCATATGATAGCCTACCAATACAATTTCCTCTGAAAACTTTTTAGATCGACGATCGGAATATAAATTGGAATACCTGGATACCCATAACCAACCCAAAAATGACATGCCTAAAAAAAGGATGTCTACTTTATAATATTCATTGAGGTCTGTAAAAAATAAGGATAGCTGATAGCAAATTACAATAAGTGCAAAGTCAATTAAATACCTACCGATTTGCTGAATGAGCACTTTTCTTTTCATACGAAACAAACTATGTTCAATTTATAAACTCGGGGGAGAAATTACTCAAATATAGCCCAAAATGTATTTAAAAATAGCTTACAACTAATTAGTTATAGGCATTTTATGAAAAATTAACCTATTTGATGATTTTGCTTGATTTTTAGGGGTTTATGGTAATTTTTAGCAGTTTTTTACCCCTTTCCTACTCCACCACCCCGTCTGTTATCACTACATCGCTTAGAGCCAGCGATTTCTCAACTTATACGAGTCATATATAAACATATTCATTTGTACCCCAAAAGCCGCTGGTAAATACTTAATAATCAAATGTCTCAGACTTGTACATTACAAATTGATATTAGTAAATCAAACAAAATTAAAAAGCTGGCTAAATTATCTCTAAATTTGATTAATGAACACCATTCAAGTGAACATATTGAACCCTAAAGCTGACATTATTTTAAAAGATATGGAAAAGCAGAATTTGATATCCATTAAAAGGACTTCAGATAAAAACTTACGGTCTGTATTAAATAACCTTCGTTCAAATGCAAAAACCGCTCCTTCATTAAAAGAAATTACAAAAGAAGTTGAGTTGGTTAGAACAAAGCGTTATGTCATTAAAAATAAAAAGGATAATCATTGATACTAATCTTTGGATTAGTTTTTTAATAACAAATGATTTCAATAAACTAGATCAATTTCTTGATTCAGACAAATACCAGATTGTATTTAGTGAAGAATTGTTTAACGAATTTTTAGAGGTAGTACACAGGGAAAAGTTCAATCGCTATTTCAATGATTTGAATATTAAATATTTAATTGAAACAATAAATGATAAGGTTTTGTTTGTAAATGTCTTTTCAGTTGTTGATGTATGTAGAGATGTTAAAGATAATTTTTTATTATCTCTCGCTATAGACGGCGACGTTGACTATTTAATTACTGGAGATAATGATTTATTATCATTAAAGCATTTTCAAAAGACTTCAATAATCACTATTAATGATTTTTTTCAAACTCCTCATTAAAAAATTCTGAAATCATTACTACTCCACCACCCCGTCTGTAATTACTACATCGCTTAAAGCGCCGGTACATAAGCCTTTGATGGTGATGGATTCACCCACTTTTTGAGTAATGGGTGCGGTGCTGATCATGGTGACGGATACATTGGAAAATGAATCGCTTCGGCCAATGACTAAGGTTGTTTTTCCTTCCTGATTTTTATCGATACTCAAAATTACCCCGGTTACTACTACCGCTTTATTTAAATATAAGCTATTCGCTAATTTTTCATCGGCTTGGTACTTGGCAACTAATGAATCAGCGGTAATTACAATGCCAGTTTCAGATTGAACTTGTCTACGATGTTGACTTGAATATACAAATACGTAATAGTAAATACCAAAAGCAATAGCAGCGATCAAAGCAATCGCAATAATTATTTTATTTTTTGTAGACATAGCATTCGGATTTTAATCACCCTATTAAAACTTTAAGCTCTTTAACTCCTTGGGCTTTTTTAAAGTAAACACCCTAGAGATATTAAAACCAAATCGTAAATCGCCTTTACCCCAGCTACCTGCTGTTTCATTGATAAAGGTACGCTCCGTCATGCCTGTTGAATTACTTACATGTAACTGAAACACATGACCGCCAGTTTCAATGTCAACCCCTACTGATAAAGGATCGTAGTAACCATCCAATTTATCAATACGATAAAAATATTCAGTAGTAATATTCACGCGCTTACTGATTCTTTGTCTGAAGCCAATACCCAAAGAATAAAAGTCATTGGGGATATTTACATTTTCAACAATGTTATAATGTAAAAGGGTTGGCGTTAACTGTAATGAAAAATAGTCATTAAATTTTCGTGCAAATAAAATTTGATGTGAAAATGAAAACTTATCTGAAACATAAGGTTCATAAGTGGTCGTGGCATCCTTTAGTGATTTATAGATAGCAGTACCCACATAACTAATACTTAAAGGGATATTGCGTTCGCCGGTTTGTTGGCTTAATGCTTTATATTTTACAAATCCGTCAAATTGTTTTTGAAATGTGCTACGCCCAATGCCAATCATTAAGTTTTTGGTAATCCCATAATCCAAGCCCATACGCATAGTCGCCTGATCTAAACCAAAAAATTCGTAGCCTCCCTGATTGATGGCTCCAAAACGGTGTAGTATCCTAAAATCCAAAATACCCTCGCCTACATTTTCAATAGATTGTCCATTAACAATTCGAGTGGTTTTAAAAATTCCAGTAGCAATATCCTTTGTCACGGTAGTTGGAGTTTCGGCAAATAAATCAATTGTTTGCGCTGTTGCGTTCAATTGCATTCCTAAGATGCATAAAAAAAGTAAGCAGGCTTTCAATTTAATCATGATGAGGATTTTATACTAAAGATATTAATATTTACAATTCAATTTAATAACAGCCTGGTTGGCAATTTTATCTCCAATATACATTCCTGATATCCCATAATCCTTAATCTTAACATTAAACTCCCCTTCGATAGTAGGCTTGCCTTGCGCTAAAGTAAGTGTTCCTTTGGTCGTGGTTTTTTGGGCTACCCCATGTATGGTCAATGTCCCTTCCACTTGAATGGGATAAGCGCCATCCTTTGAAAAATTAATTTCTTTTATGTTCGTGATATAGCCTTTAAAATCTGCCTTGGGATATTGGGTAGATTCCATATAATTTTCATTAAAATGATCCTCCATTAATTGATTCTCAAACTTGAAACCTTTAATTAACACGCCAAAAATAATTTGTCCTGTGGCATCCACAAATTTTGAATCCACTTGATTATTGACTGCTGCAATTTTAACCAACGCACCTGTCGCATTAAAATATATTTGTCCTGATTTGGTTGCAAATACTTTTTGTGCATTCAAGGTTTGTGTCAAACTAATGAAAAAAACAATTGCGATAAAAATTGATTTGCTAGATAATTTTGATCTTAGGTTCATATAATTTTATTTACTTAAATATTTATTTTAAAATCGAATATGGTATAAACAAAGTTCTTTATTATTTTCAATAAACTTTAATTTATAGCCAAGTTTTGCACCCATATGAACATTCATTATCGAACTAAGTAATTTTGTTCAGTTATTCAATGCACCTTTATTCACCCACAATACCAATTTATTAATAGTGCATTGATCTAGTTTAGCCATATTTTTAGGCATCGGAGATGCTTGTCCATTTTGTAATATTGAATTAATCAACTTTCCGTTAGTTACATAAGGCTTTACAGCTGCGTAGGTATGTAAAAAAATTCCGCCGCCAATCAAATTAGCCGAAGCTGCGCCATGGCAATTATTACAACTGGTATTTAATATATTAGTAACCGTTACAGCGTAAGTGATATTGGAGGTATCGCAGGTTGCGACTAGTACTTGTGGATATACCAGATCCTTCTTGTCATAATAACAAGCGGTGAATAAAAATATTCCTATGAAAATTATAATTTTATTGCGGATATCCATTATCAATCCATTTTTGTATTTGTAGTATTTTACAATCCACCATTTTACCAGCAGGTGGCATTCTTTTGGAAACTGCTAAGCTGGGTAAATAATTAATTGAATTTATAAAAATACTTTTATTCGCAGATACATATGCTTTTGTACTTGCGTAGTCACCTAAATAAATATTAGCTGAACCAGGTTTAGATCCATGACAGCCTCCACAATTAGTAGATAAAATAGTTTGTATTGCACCTGTATAGGTAAAAACAGTGGTATCACATACATTGGTACAATTGGTGTTCAATGCACCTTGCTCAATCCATTTTTTTATACTGGCCAAATGTGCAGCGGTCATTTGCGGACTTGACCTTGGCGGCATATCATCGCCAATGATGGTATAGTATTCACTTTTAGAAACATTATTTGCCCTAATTCCTTGCATAATATAGGCATAGCTAGTTGTAATGACTCCTTCGCGGTGACTGGCTACATCATGACAACCCGCAGATCCGCAATAGCTCACATACAAGGGTAAAATTTCAGTATTGAAACAAACGGTATCTGATACAGTTGTTCCGGTACCAGGTGGTGTATTAACTGGGGGTGTAACAACAAAAACCGTATCCTTTGGGTAATTAGAACTGACATTTATTATGTCATGCTTACAACTAATGAAATTAAGGGTTGGAAAAATAAATACTACAATATATCGGGGGGTAAAACGCATCTTATTAAATTCTTGTCAAAGATACAATTTAAATAAGGGGTCCGTTAAATAATTGTTTGTTAAATAAAAAAATGGCCAGATGATTTATATCAGTCATCTGGCCATTAAAAATTTTAAAAATATTTTATTGCTAATTGCACTTAATCAAACTGCAAAGGGACATTTATTTTTAAACTAAAATTTCGGCCCATGTTAAATACACCCATTCGACCTGTGGCCTCATTCGTTGGGCCATATTTTAATCGGTTCAAATGGTTTTGATAAGCAACGTCAGCCATGTTTTGACCAACAAGCGAAACATTGAATAATGTTTTATTTTTTCGTTGCACTTGTGTACTAAAGCCAATATTAATTAAATGATAGTTGGGTGTTTGTGTTTCAGTATTATATCCCTCGAATGGATTGTTTTGGGCAAACACATTATCTAGTTGAAAATTAATAAAGCTATTTCGGATGGCTTTGGATTTCTTAAACATTTCAATTCTTATTTCAGACAACCATCTTGCACTTGGTATACCTGGTAAATTAGTTGATCCA
>CAJBLA010000008.1 GCA_903953815.1 uncultured Bacteroidota bacterium
ACTTGGCAAGCATTCATCAATTTTGCAAAACAATATTCGCCGAGTAGTGTAAGTAAGCTGAATAGTGCCAAAAATAGAATGCAACCACAAATGGCCAGTTTATTGGCAAGAATGCGTTGGTATAAGCAAGGTTATTATGAAGCTACCAACATGATGGATCCACAATTTCAAAAGATGATTCATTAAGCCATGTTGGATATATGATATTTATCATGATTTTTCATGATTCGGCTCATTTTAATAGCATAAGTTAGGCGGCATCTTTGATACCTATATGGCACAACATTGTTACCATTGCGGGGTTGATTGCGATGATTCAATACTTTGGAATGATAAAGTATTTTGTTGTGCCGGTTGCCAATTAGTCTATCAATTATTGGATGAAAACGGATTATGTCAGTATTATGATTTAACGGATATGCCTGGGATGACCGCAAAGGGGCACTTTGTTTCAGACAAATATAATTACTTAGATAACGAAGCCATCCAGGAGCAATTAATTCAATTTAAAGTAGGTGATCAGGCGCATGTGGTATTTTATTTACCTCAAATTCATTGTATTAGTTGTGTTTGGTTATTGGAAAATTTGCATAAAATAAATCCGGGGATTATTCAATCCCAAACCCATTTTGAAAAAAAGGAAATTAAAGTGGTGTATCAACCAAGTTTAATTACGTTAAAAGAACTGGTACAACTATTGGCATTTGTAGGGTATGCGCCAGTCATCCATTTGGGGGGCAATGATTGGTTAAAGAAAAAGAAAGTAAATAAAAAGCAGCTTTTTAAAATTGGTATTGCAGGTTTTTGTTTTAGCAATATTATGATGCTTAGTTTTCCCGAGTATTTGTCAAATAATGCAGTTGAATTGGGAAACTTAAGGGTGTTTTTTATTTATATCAACTTGCTATTATCATTGCCTGTATTATTTTATAGTGCAAGTGATTTTTTTATTTCGGCATACACTGGACTTCGTCAAAAGTGGTTAAATATTGACGCGCCCATCGCGCTTGCAATTGCAGTTACTTTTTCAAGAAGTGTGTATGAAATTGTTACGCAAACAGGAGCTGGTTATTTGGATAGTATGAGTGGGATTGTTTTTTTTATGTTAATTGGTAGGTGGTTTCAGGACAAGTCCTATGATTCCTTTGCCTTTGATCGAGATTATACTTCATTTTTTCCATTAGGGGTAACTGTATTACAAGATGGGAATGAAATTAATAAACCATTAGCTGAATTAACAAAAGGTGAACTAGTTTTAATTAAAACAGATGAAATGATACCAGCGGATAGTATTCTATTATCCGATGGTGCCTTGGTAGATTATAGTTTTGTTTCCGGTGAAAATGCGCCTATTGAAGTGATGAAAGGCACACTGGTATACGCAGGAGGAATTCAAAAGGGACGTGCCATTCGCTTGGAAGTGGTTAAGCCAGTAGGACAAAGCTACATCACCGAATTATGGAATAGTCCTTTATTGAAATCCGAGAAAAATGCAGAAAAATCATTTGTTCATCCTTGGAGTCAGTACTTTACTATAATATTATTTGCGATTGCAATTTCGAGCGGTATTTATTGGAGTATCTACGACACCAGTAAAATAATTCCGGCAGTCACCGCTGTATTAATTGTGGCTTGCCCTTGCTCCTTATTATTGGCAGTAACTTTTACTTACGGGAATGTATTAAGGTGGCTTGGGAAAAGCAAATTTTACTGTAAAAATGCATCTGTAATTGAGGAGATAGCTAAAATAGACACGATTGTATTTGATAAAACTGGAACACTCACCAACCATGCCGAAACACGGTTAGATTATGAAGGTGTTCCATTATCACATTTTGAAATGTTGGCCATCAAATCAATCACCAAAGAATCGTTGCACCCCTTAAGTCAATTAATTGCACAATATTATTTTTCAAAAGTGGATGGTGTGGTTGAAGTTAATAAAATTGAAAATTTTATTGGTAAAGGAACCAAGGCCAATTGCGGTGACTTTGAAGTTTTAATTGGGTCAGCTTCCTTTTTAGCATCCAATCATATTGCTGTAAATCAACAACCCGAGGGATCGGTGGTTTGTTTGGCAATCAACAATCAATTTAAAGGAGCGTATAAAGTAAATCATACTTATAGATCAGGTATTTTCACAGTTGCAAATAACTTAAAGAAGCGGGGGTATCAATTGCATTTGTTAAGTGGGGATCATCCAGCAGAAAAGAATAATCTAATACAAATTTTGGGTACTGATGTGACCCTTTTATTTGAACAAAGTCCAATCGATAAACTTAATTATATTCAACAGCTTCAATCGCAAGGGCGCAAAGTAATGATGGTGGGTGATGGTTTAAATGATGCAGGTGCTTTACAAAAAAGCAATGTGGGTGTAGCGGTAACTGATCAATCCCATTTATTCACCCCAGCAAGTGATGCCATTTTAGCAGGAGAACAGATGAGTGTGCTTGATGAATTAATCAATTATGCTAAAAAAGCTAAATTAATTATCGTACTCATTTTCAGCTTATCTATCATTTATAATATGGTAGGCATGTATTTTGCCACAAGCGCCCAATTATCCCCGATGGTTGCGGCTATATTAATGCCCATTAGCTCTATAAGCATTGTGGCGCTTTCTGCGTTGCTTTCATATCTGGTTTCGTCCACTATTAGATCTAAAAACTGATATATATCATCTTTTGATTTGACCTAGGTCATTATCAAAAATGAACATTCCCGCTAGATTTGTTTCAAATATGTTTTCATGGGCGTTATTGTATTATTAATCATTGTGAGTGTTTTTGTAGCGGGCGGTTTTTTAATCGCTTTTTTATGGTCTGTGAGAACAGGTCAAATGGAGGATGATTACACGCCATCTGTTCGCATACTTTTTGACGATGAAGTAAAATCCGCGGCATATAAAAAAAATGATAAAATAGAAGAGAACGTAATTAATCATTTATCTAAATAAAATTAAAACTTGATCATCATTAACCATTTAAATTAACCTTATGCAAGTAGAAAGTTTTCAGTATGACAATAAAACGGTAAGGAATTTTGCTATTGCCACTATCATTTGGGGTGTTGTAGGAATGACGGTGGGATTATGGGTAGCATTGCAGTTGGTTTATCCCACAGTGTTTAATTTACAACCGTATTTCAATTTTGGACGCATAAGACCATTGCATACAAATGCGGTCATTTTTGCATTTGTTGGAAATGCCATGTTTATGGGGGTGTATTATTCATTACAGCGACTTTTGAAAGCCAGAATGTTTAGTGATGTATTAAGTAAGATACACTTTTGGGGCTGGCAATTAATTATTGTTGCAGCAGCTATCACATTACCATTGGGAATTTCCACCGCAAAAGAATATGCAGAATTAGAATGGCCTATCGATATTGCGATTACATTAATATGGGTGGTCTTTGGATTTAATATGTTTGCGACCATAATAAAAAGAAGAGAGCGTCATTTATATGTTGCAGTTTGGTTTTACATCGCCACATTTGTTACGGTTGCAGTATTGCATTTAGTGAATTCATTTGAATTACCTGTTACCTTGTTTAAAAGTTATAGTTGGTATGCTGGTGTGCAAGATGCATTGGTGCAATGGTGGTATGGTCATAATGCGGTTGCTTTTTTTCTAACTACACCATTTTTAGGTTTGATGTATTACTTTTTACCTAAGGCGGCGAATAGGCCGGTATTCTCATATAAATTATCTATCATCCACTTTTGGGCGTTGATCTTTTTATATATCTGGGCGGGACCACACCATTTGTTATATACCGCATTACCTAATTGGGCGCAAAGCTTAGGTATCGTTTTTAGTTTTATGTTGATATTCCCAAGTTGGGGTGGTATGATTAATGGATTACTTACTTTACGCGGGGCTTGGGATAAAGTAAGGGAAGATGTTATTTTGAAATTTATGGTGGTTGCAGTTACTGCATATGGGATGTCCACTTTTGAAGGACCGATGTTGTCATTAAAAAGTATAAATGCAGTAGCACATTTTTCTGATTGGATTATTGCACATGTGCACATTGGTGGATTAGGTTGGAATGGGATGCTTACTTTTGGAATCATCTATTGGTTGTTACCAAGAATTTATAAAACAGAATTGTATTCTAAGAAATTAGCTAATATCCATTTTTGGTTGGCAACATTGGGTATTTTATTTTATGCAGTACCTATGTATTGGGCAGGTTGGCAGCAGGTTGCCATGTGGAAGCAATTCACGCCAAGTGGCCAGTTGAAATATCAATTTTTAGAAACCGTAACCTATATGGCACCATTTTATGCGATGCGTGCAATCGGGGGCATATTGTATTTAACGGGTGCAATTATAGGGATGGTTAATTTCTTTAAAACAATGAGCAAAGGTACATTAGAAGCAAATGAAGCGGCAGAGGCGCCCGCTTTGGAAAAAACATATACAAAGCATGCTGGTGAGCATTGGCATCGTTGGATTGAGCGAAAGCCAACGCCATTTTTGCTATTGTCATTAGTGGTTATATTAATTGGCGGCTTAGTTGAGTTAGTACCTACGTTTTTAGTAAAATCAAATATCCCAACTATTTCAAGTGTAAAACCTTATACGCCATTAGAATTGCAAGGAAGAGATATTTATACTAGAGAAGGTTGTTATACCTGTCACTCTCAAATGATTCGTCCATTTAGAAGTGAAACTGAGCGATATGGTGAGTATAGTAAAGCAGGAGAGTTTGTGTATGATCATCCATTTCAATGGGGTAGTAAGCGAACCGGTCCAGATTTGGCAAGGGAAGGCGCAGGTAATTTAAAAAAATCAAATACTTGGCATTATAATCACTTGGAAGAACCTGGTGCAATATCAACGGGTTCGGTAATGCCATCCTATTCATTTTTAATTGATGATAATTTAGATACCGCATCAACGCCACTTAAGATTAATGCGATGCGCACATTAGGGGTTCCTTACGAAGCTAATTATGCAAGTAAAGCCAATGCAGATTTAATGCTACAGGCTAAATTAATTTCAGATGATTTGCAAAAGGAGGGTATCAAAGTTGCACCTAATAAAGAGATCATTGCGTTAATCGCTTATTTGCAAAGATTAGGAACAGACATTACAAAAAAATAAACAATATAAAATAAATATCATGTACAGTTTTATAAAAAAATATACTGAAACAATGCAGGATCAGAATATTTATCCACTTTTTTCATTGTTGGTATTTGTTGCATTTTTTCTGGGTGTTTTGTGGTATGTAAAAGTGTTAGATAATAAGCAGGTGGAAAAAATTAAAAACTTACCATTAGAACAATAATAAATTAATCTAAAAACATTTTTTATGTTAAAAAATAAAAATAATTTTCTTTTGTTATTGGCTAGTTTGGTTTCAGTAGCATCAATAGCGCAAACAAATACGATAGCTCCAAAGCCAACCACTACGAATTATATGGAAGGGCTGATGATTACAGTCGCTTTATTATTGGTGGTTGTAGTTTGGGTTTTAGCCAAAGTATTAATGATGGTTTCAAAAAAGGCAGTAGAAATTTCAAAACTAGGTGCTTCTAAAGCAATGATGATTTTTGTAGTCGTTATGGGATCTTTGTTTTCAAAAAATTTATCAGCACAAACTAATTCGGTGATTGCTGATACTACAAAAGTAGTTACTACCAATTTTTATGGTGGCTTATCTTACAATACTTTTTGGACAATGGCATCGGTTATATTATTGGAATTGGTAGTCGTTTTTTTACTCGTTTTATTTATTAGAAATATTTTTAGAGCAATTCATCCCATAGAAAAAATTATAGTTGCTGGTAAAATGCAAACTGATTCCTGGTTAGTTAAAACATGGCATCAATTAGACAAGCAATTTTTTACAAAGGCAGTTCCATTAGAAAAAGAAGCCGATATGTTGTTGGATCATGACTATGATGGCATTAAGGAATTGGACAATGCATTACCACCATGGTGGAAATATGGTTTTTATATCACTATAGTAGTGGCCGTATTTTACATTTTAAAGTTTGAGGTATGGCATACTGGTATGAATCCAACAGAGGAGTACAATACGGAAATGACTATTGCTAAAACTGAAACAGATGCTTATTTGGCTTCAGCAAAGGAAAATGTGGATGAGAATTCAGTGACCGACTTGGATGCCGCGGGTAATGCTGCTGGTAAAGCAATATTTGCTAAAACCTGCGTGCCTTGTCATTTGGCGGATGGACAAGGATTGGTAGGACCCAATTTAACGGATGAATATTGGATTCATGGCGGTAGCATAAAAGATATATTTAAAACGATCAAATATGGTTTTCCAGACAAGGGGATGCAGTCCTGGCAAACTACTTATTCGCCAGTGGAAATGCAACAATTGTCAAGTTATATCAGAAGTTTGAGAGGGACTAATCCGCCAAATCCAAAAGCCCCTCAAGGGGATTTGTATAAAGAAGTAGCTGTCTCAGTGGATAGTGCAGTAATAGGAAAAATTAATGATGCCAAATAATTCTATAAATGATTCAGAAAGTATTGCGAACTATAAAAAAGACGCATTAGACCAAACCTTTAGGGATGCGGTAGGAACTATAAGTAAAGAAGGTAATAGAAATTATGTAATTCCGCAAAAGCCAAAAGGGAGGTTATATAATTTAAGGTCCTATTTTAGTTATTTTTATTTGATTTTATTTTTCACATTACCTTTCATTAAGGTAGAAGGAGAGCCGGTGTTCTTGTTTAATGTGTTGGAACGGAAGTTTATATTTTTCAGTAAAATATTTTGGCCACAGGATTTTTTCATTTTTGCCATTGGTTTATTGACCTTTATTGTTTTTGTAATTCTATTTACAGTTGCATTTGGTAGAATATTTTGTGGCTGGGCTTGTCCGCAAACCATTTTTATGGAAATGGTATTTCGTAAAATTGAATATTTTATTGATGGAGATGCGAATCAACAAAAAAAGTTGAAAGCGATGCCTTGGAATACAGAAAAGATTGTAAAAAGGGTAATTAAAATTTTTGCTTTCTTTTCCTTGTCTTTCTTAATTGCGAATTTCTTCTTAGGATACATTATTGGAATTGACGAATTGTGGGTGCATATACAAGAAGGAATTTTTGTTGAATTTGGAACTTTTAGTGCTTTGGTCATTTTCACTTTGGTGTTTTTCTTTGTCTATTATTGGTTTAGAGAACAGGCATGTATCATCGTATGTCCTTATGGTAGATTGCAAGGGGTTTTGTTGGATCGAAACTCAATTTTAGTTGCGTATGATTATGTAAGGGGAGAGCCGCGTGGTAAGTTGTCAGACAAAACGAATGATAAAGGAGATTGTGTGAATTGTTATGCTTGTGTTCGTGTATGTCCCACTGGAATTGATATCCGAAATGGAACGCAGTTAGAGTGTGTCAATTGTACGGCTTGTATTGATGCTTGTGATGAAATCATGGATCATGTCAATAAACCCAAAGGTTTAATAAGATATGCCTCAGAAAATGGGATAGCCTTAAAGGAGCAAATGACTTACACCTGGAGGTTGAAATTGTATACCCTTGTTTTGAGTTTACTATTAATTTTTTTAGGGGTGTTGTTAGTTACAAGAGCCGATGTTGCAGCCAGAATTATGAGAACGCCAGGACAAACCTATCAGTTACTAGCAGATGATAAGATCAGCAATTTGTATAATATAAAATTGGTCAATAAAACGAGGAAAAATATTCATTTGGACTTAAAATTAGAGAATATGAAGGGCGAAATTAAACAAGTAGGGGTGGTTGATGTTCCTAAGGAATCTTATTTCCAAACTAGTTTTTTTATCACCTTAAAAAATGAACAATTAAAGGCTCGAAAAACGAAAGTTAAAGTTGGCATCTACGAAAATGGGAAAAGAATGGATGTATTAACTGCAATTTTTTTAGGGCCATCAATTTAAAATATAAAATTATGAAATTTAATTGGGGGCATAAAATATTGATGGTGTATTTAATTTTTGTTTGCGGCATTTTACTGCTTGCTTATAAATCATCACAGCAAAAATTTGATTTGGTTCATCAGGACTATTATGGTGCTGAATTAAAATACCAATCTGTGATCAATGCTACCAAGCATGCAACCGAATTGGGTGCTGATTTGGGGGTGTTGGTTCGAGGAAGTTATTTGCAAATCACATTACCTCCAACCTTTCAAAAATCAGAGACCAACGGTGTCGCACACTTGTATTGTATTGCTGACGAAAAGGGGGATATGACAAAACAAATTAAGTCAAACAATGGGGAATTAGTTTTGGCGATATTGAAAACGATGAAAGGGAATTATACTTTAAAGTTAACGGTGCAGAATAAGGGGGTAGATTATTATTTTGAAAAAAAAATAATGCTTTAGGCAAAAATAATGATGTCATTAAATGCAATTTTTGAGATTGGATTTCTGATGGGGCTTATTGGAAGCGTTCATTGTATTGGTATGTGCGGCCCTTTGGTGATGGCACTGCCCATTGCGCAGCAAACTAATTTTCAAAAATGGAAATCTATCTTATTGTATCATGCTGGAAAAATATCAAGCTATACAATATTGGGAATTTTATTAGGATTGTTTGGAAGCCAGTTGCCATTGTATGGTGTTCAGGAAAATTTGTCTATTGTAATGGGCAGCATTATGTTATTATATGTTGTTTATGTTTTTGTAAATAAACCAAAATTTATACCCAGTTTTTTGCAATTCAATCTGCTATATACTTTTATCGTTAAAAAAATGGGCCAGTTGTTTAAAAGTAAGAATAGGGCAGTTTTTTATTTTATTGGTATTTTAAACGGGTTGCTTCCTTGTGGAATGATTTATGTAGCATTAACCTCTGCGTTAGCAACACAAAATATTTTACAAGGGGGTCTAATAATGACATTTTTTGGTATTGGAACCATGCCGGCATTAATCATGGTAGCCATTGGCGGACAGTATTTTGGCATTAATATTAGGAAAAAAATACAAAACTTATTACCAATATTCATTTTTACTGTGGGTGTATTACTAATATTAAGAGGGATGAATTTAGGAATACCATTTATAAGTCCACATTTAGGTATTGGTGTCGATAAAATTTCATGTCATAATTAAAAAGTATGAATAAGGAAGTATTATATATGGATTTAGATGGATTATTAAATACGTTGGATGTTGTTCAGGAGGAGCAGACTGCAATTAAGCGAAAGCTTAGCGGTTTATTAGATAATGAAGTGTCTATTCCTTTTATTAATTGGGCGGAAGATATACATCAGCAGATTTTGAATAGGGAAGCGGCAGTCCAGCTTTTAAGAAAAGATATTATTGCATTAAAAAAAACAATTATGCAAAAAAAATCTATCATTTATTTTATCGATAATCCATATGTAAAAATGATTACCAAGTACAAGGAGCAAGTGGGTTACTTACAAAATGAATTCATTATATGGTCAAAGGCAACCGCTGAAAAATTTGATTCGATAGTCGCTTGATAATTAGTTAAACAAGTTGGTTAATTTTTTTTCATCAAGTAGGATGATTTTTCCTTCCTTAATTTCAATTAATTTTTCAGATTTAAAATCACTTAAGGTCCTGATTAAACTTTCGGTGGCAGTTCCTGCGATATTGGCTAAATCTTCTCTAGAAATAGATATTGAAAAATTTTCTTCGGACTCCTTATCAGCATATTTCTTCTTTAGTGTCAATAATGCATCAGCCACTCGCTTCCTTAGGCTATGGTAAGCCAATGCAACTAATTGTTGTTCTTTTTCGGAAATATTATTTGCCAGCAACTTGATTACTTTTAATGCTATTTCTTGGTGTTGCGTAAGTAAGTGTTCAAATTCTTTTCTAGGAATAACACGTATAGTTGATTCTTCCATGGTTTCAGCGAATTCCTCATAAATGGTATTTTCTATGAGTGGAATATGTCCAAAAAAATCACCGGCCGATAGCAAACCTATAATTAATTCCTTACCGCCATCACTTGTTTTATATATTTTTACTTTACCTGTTTGGATATAATATAATTTGTTTGGGTGTTGTCCTTCTGAATAAATGACTTGCTTTTTTTTATATTGAATCACATCATGACTTTCTAATGCATCATGCATTTCATCCTTATTTCCAAGGTCTGAAATAATTTGATACCAATTTTCAATACCCTTACCACCCTGTGCTTTTAGAATCTTTATTTTTTCTAATCGGGCCCTTATGGCATTGATTAACTCTGAATCTGAAAAAGGTTTTGTTATATAGTCATCCGCGCCCATTTCCATCCCTTTCCTTAAATCGTTACGCTCGCTTTTAGCACTTAAAAATATAAAAGGGATATGCTGTAGTTCTAGATTTTTATTGATAATTTGAAAAACACCATAGCCATCTAATACTGGCATCATGATATCGCAAATAATTAAATCAGGCGGATTTGCCATAGCCATTTCAACACCTACTTTACCATTTTCGGCAGTATACACTTCGTAATTTGCTAGTCCTAATATTTCGGCAGTATTATCTCTAAGTGCTTCGTTATCTTCAATCAATAAAATTTTTTTCATAGTATAATTATTTATTATAACTCATTATTTAAGATGCTGGGCAACACAATTTTAAATGTGCTTCCTTTTTCAAGTTCACTTTCATAGGAGATGTTGCCATTTAATATCTCAATATATCTACCCACAATATGAAGCCCTAAGCCAGTGCCTTGAATGTTAGTTGCGTTGGTTGCTCTGAAAAATCTTTCAAATAAATGTATCTGATCTGCCATCGGAATTCCCATGCCTTGGTCAGTTATTTTAATCGTTGTATTTTCATTGTCCACTTTGCACGAAATTAGAATGTTTGCATTTTCAGGTGAAAATTTGATTGCATTTGAGATAAGATTAATTAATACATGTTTCAATAAACTACTATCCGTGTATGTGCTTGTATTACCTGAGTGTTCGTATTTGATTTCTTGACCAGGTTTAAGCAAAACATTCATTTCATTGGTGATACTATTAATGAATTCGCTAACATCAATTAATTCTGATTTCACCTCTACCTTTCCTTCTTCAATTTTTCCTAAGGATAAAAATTCATTCAAAATATCAGTTAAGGTTTTTACCGATGATTTAATGCGATCTATATGTTTGTCCCTTTTAGGCTGATCCTCAGTGGTACTGTATTTTGCTAATAATGAAATGGAAGACAAAACCGTACTTAGCGGCGTTCTAAATTCATGTGAGGCCATGGATACAAATCTTGATTTCAAATCGTTAACTTCTTTTTCTTTCTCTAAAGATTTTGTAAGGTGTTCTTTGGAAGCTTCTAGTTCAACTAATGTTTTTTGTAATTCGGTGGTTCTTTGTATTACAGTGCTTTCGAGATTAATATTCATTTTTTTTATCTCTTCATTCACCTTTGCCATTTCAGCTTGTTGTAGTAATATTTTATTTTCATATTCATGTCGGAGGGTAATATCTATAACAAATGCAATTGCATATTGCTGGTCCTCAGATTTAAAATGACCTAAACTTATTTCTACTGGAAATTCTGATCC
>CAJBLA010000009.1 GCA_903953815.1 uncultured Bacteroidota bacterium
AAATATAACATAAACAATCCTGCTTTAATTCGGCCTCAGTAAGCACGCTTTGATTAAAAGGATTCAAACTAATGCACCAGGTACCTGTTGAAATTAACACATAGGGAGATTGGAAAGAGTGTATATAAGGCACCAAGGCTGCCGAGCTATCATGAAGACCAATCCCCACTTTTAAGGGTTGGGGAACTGATGAAAAATTTACGGCAATCACTTCATCACTTTTTTTGATGGGCGCTAGTTTATCAAGGATGCCTTCCTGACTTACCCAGTCATGGTATTGCTTTGTATTAAAATTCCATAAGTGGGTATGACAACCAATACTAGTGATATCGGAAAAAAGTTGTTGTGTAAATAAAAAACTTAAATATTGTGGTAAATGCAATGCGGTTTTAAGCGCTTCAAATTTTAAAGGCAGTTCATTTTTTATTCGATAAAGTTGCATCCCTGAATTTAAATTTCCCAATACAGGGGAAGCGGTCACTTTAGCCAGTTCTTGTTCGCCTCCATACTTGGTATAAAAATTATCCTGTAATTTTTTATCAAAGGGCTTTAGATAATTATATAAAGGGGTGATTTCTTTATTGTTATCATCTAACAAAACAAAGCTTGCTCCATAGCCTGAAAAATTAACTGCTTTAATTTCAAATGCAGTGTTTTGCATAATTTCCGCAAACGAACTAAGCATCCATTCCTTTAATTTAATAACATTTTCCCCTTCAAACCCATCCTCATCTTTTATTTCTTGAAACTGTTCAATGGATTCATGAACCATATTATATGCCTCATCAAAAAGCAATAACTTTTTATTGGTTTTTCCAATATCAAAAATTAATATGACGGGCGTTGCTTTCATTATAAGCCAGAGGCAATAGTGTTCCCTCTTTGATGTATTAATTGATTTCGAACTTGTTGTGTTCTGTAAAATTGTAAAGGGTTAATTGCCGCACCAGCCCTTAATCTAGCTTCGGCAACAATAGCGCGAACATCGGTTCTGAATGCGTTTTGTAATATTTCCTGTGCTGCAACTACATCGTTATTTTGTTGCGCCTCGTTTAAGGCAACTCGATCCACTAATAAAGCCTGCGCGTATGAAATCATAATTGCTTCCACCGATTGTAATAAATCTTCTAAAGGATCTTTAACATTGTGACTTGCATCAATCATCCATCCCAAATCAGTCGCGTGATTCATACCTCTTGCATCCATTCCTTCGACGAGCTCATTAAAAATTAAAAATAATTGGTAGGGTTTTATACTTCCTACTGTTAAATCATCATCCCCGTATTTACTATCGTTGAAATGAAAACCTGCTAGTTTTTCTTCCATCATTAATAGTGCAACTATTTGTTCAATGTTTGCATTGGGTAAATGATGGCCTAAATCAACCAATGTGAATGCTTTAGGCCCTAATTTATTTGCATATAATAAGGATTGCCCCCAATCACCCACCGTCGTAGAATAAAAATTAGGCTCAAAGGCTTTGTATTCAATATATACTTTCCAGTCAGCAGGTAGGGTTGCATAAATTTGTTGCAAACCATCCAATGTATTTTGAAAAGCCTTTCTAAAATTAAGTTGACCGGGAAAACAGCTTCCATCACTTAACCATACGGTCAGTGCTTTTGATCCCAATGCAACACCATGTTGAATAACTTCCATATTGTGTTGAATCGCTTGCTGTCTTACCGATTTGTTGGTATGCTGAAGTGAGCCAAATTTATAACTATGTTCCTGCCCTTTTTGATCTTGAAAAGTATTTGAATTAACGGCATCAAATTTTAAATTTAATTCAGAAGCCAATTGTTTAATTGCATTATAATCAGAAGGGATATCCCAAGGAATATGCAATGATATAGCGCCACTTGAATTATTTAGTGCATGAATTAAACCTACATCTTCCATTTTATCTTGTAAGGTAGCAGGCTCACCTGCGCCAGAAAAACGCGCAAACCTAGTACCGCCGGTACCTAAAGCCCAACTTGGAATAGCCACATTAAAATCAATCAATTTTTGAATCAATCCTTCTGTATCCAGTTGCCCATTGATAAAATCAAATTTTTGACGATGCACTTGATGGTTTCCCTCGTTATGTTGGTCAATATTTGCTTTATTAATTCTCATAACTCAAATTTGTTAGGGTAAGATAAAAACATTTTTTAAAGGAATAGATACAGGCGAATCATCTGAGTTGGTTTCCATAATATCTTTCATATAAGCCCACCACTTTTTCATAACAGGATGTTGCGGTAATACATTAAGTTGGGTAGCGTCCGAAATTTTTAGTACTCCAAATAAACTTAAACTTTCTTCATTTAAGTATATCTGATATTCACATATTCCATTTGCTTTAAGTAAATCGACTAGTTCTGGCCATATTTCAGCATGTCTTTTTTGGTATTCTATTTCATACCCTTTCATTAATTTCATTTCAAATGCCAATTGTTGCATAGATTGTATTTAATGAAAATATTAACGAACAAATGAAACTGCAATTCCTCCGTCCACATTGATCACATTACCCGTTGTTTTATTTAATAGTCCACCTACATAGGCAAAACAAGCATTGGCAATATCTTCTGGTAAAATAATTTCATTTAATAAAGTACGACCCGCATAATAAGCTGGTAATTCTGCAATAGTAATACCATAGGCTTTTGCACGGCCTTCCGCCCATCCGCCACTCCATATATTACTTCCGGCAATCACTGCATCAGGATTGATGACGTTCACTCTTATTTTATCTTTACCTAATTCTGCAGCGTTTAATCTGCTTAAGTGAAGCTGTGCTGCTTTAGCGGAACCATAGCCTGCGTTATTAGGACCACTCACCAATGCGTTTTTACTTACAATGTTTAAAATGTCCCCACCGACAGATTGCTTGCGCATAATATCAATCGCATTTTGCGTGACTAAAAACTGTCCTTTTACCAACACATCATATAAAATATCCCAATCCTGTTCCGTATGATCTTCAATGGTTTTTGAAATAGATAATCCAGCATTATTTACAATAATATCTAATCCGCCAAATTGTAAACAAGCGGTTTGCATTGTTTTCTTGATACTATTTGCATCAGTTACATCTAAAACGTCAGAAGCAACTGCGTCTTTACCATAAGCTTTTATAAATTCATCTTTAGCCGCTTGTAATCTTTCTAAATTATTGTCAGATAAAATTACACAAGCACCTTCACTTGCAAATTTATGTGCGATTGCTTTCCCAATACCGCCACCACTTCCAGTGACTAATGCAATTTTTCCTTTTAATGCTTTTGGCTTAGGCATTCTTTGCAATTTAGCCTCCTCTAATAACCAATACTCAATATTAAATGCTTCCTGTAAAGGAAGTGAGGTGTAACTTGAAATTGCTTCAGCACCTTTCATTACATTAATTGCATTGATATAAAATTCGCCAGCAACTCTTGCTGTTTGTTTGTCCTTGGCAAAAGTGAACATGCCCACCCCAGGATATAAAATCACCACCGGATTTGCATCACGAATGGCAGGGCTATTATCCCTCTTACATTTTTCGTAGTATTCCGCATACATTTTTCGATAAGCAACAAACTTAGGTTCAATTTGCTTTTTAATTTCTGCACTATTTTTTATATCCGCATCTGCAGGAATATCTAAAACCAAAGGTGCAATTTTTGTTCTCAAAAAATGATCTGGGCAACTTGTACCCATGGGTGCTAATCTGGCAAGGTCATTGGAATTGATAAATTCTAAAACACGATCATCATCCGTAAAATTTCCCACCATTTTAGTTTCCGATGAGCATAAGCCTCTTAGTAGGGGCGCAATTGCTGCAGCTTGATTGATTCTTTCTTCTTTGGGTAATGATTGTATTTTTTGTCCTTTGAATGCAGCGCCTTTTTTTACATAGCTATCTTCAAGATATTGCGCGCAAATTTCAATAACTTCTAAAGTGTTCATATAACTTTCATACGCGGTATCTCCCCAAGTAAATAAGCCATGTGATCCTAACATGATTCCTCTTATTCCTGGATTATCTTCCAAACATTTTTTTAATTGTAATCCTAAATCAAAACCTGGTCTTTGCCATGGCACCCAACCGATGGCACCTTTAAATAATTCTTTGGTAATTTTTTCACCATCTTTTGCTGCAGCAATTGCAATCGCTGCATCAGGATGCAAATGATCAATATGTTTAAAAGGAAGTAATCCATGCAACGCAGTATCAATCGATGGCGCTTTAGAATCAAAATCATAAATGCAATGATTGTATAATCCCACAATTTCATCCTCATATGCTAAGCCTTTGTAAATATTTTGTAAATCATGTAAACGATCTAAATATAAAGCAGCGAGTCCTTCTTTTTTCATTGTACCCAAATCCCCACCACTTCCTTTCACCCACATCACTTCCACCGATTTTTTTGTAAGCGGATCAATACTTGCCACTTTACATGAAGTATTACCTCCACCATAATTAGTTAACCTTAAATCGGCACCTAATAAATTGGAACGATACACTAATAAGCCCACTTCATCACCAGCGAGTGCTTTTGCTTTTTCTTCGTCCCATAAATAACTTACGAATTTGAAATCTTTGTTCGACATATTTTATATTTTATAATTAATTGTGCAAATTATTTCCATACCCCACCACCATCACTGAAATAATGATCACTATTATTCCTGCAATGATTGTGGCATTTGTTTTTTTACTCACGCCCTTCCATTCTTTTAATACCAAGCCCCACATATTAGCCACTAGAATGATAAATGCCATATGTAAAATCCAAGAGCTAGGACCATTCCCTAATTTACTTTCGCCCATACCATAAAAGAAAAACTGTAAAAACCAAGTGGTACCTGCCAATGCTGAAAAAATATAATTTTTTAATAGGGGTGTTTTTTTATTTGAATAATCATTAAAGGTTTTGTTGCGCGCATTTAAAATCATACACCAAATAAAATTAGTGGTTAATCCACCCCACAATAAAACCACATAAATAACATTGTTTCGATATAAAAATTCACCTTGATTTGGATTTGCTATTTTCCAAGTTTCATTTGCTAAGCTTGCCATACTTTGCCCGGCTTCTAATCCAAAATTAAAACAGGCACTTAGTACACCCGATACAATAGCCACAAACATACCTAATGCAAATTTGTATTCTGTATTTGATTCGTTGGCCACTTCTTTCGTTAATTCCCTTTCCTTCATTACGCCCGCTTTCCCACTTATGATAATACCAACAATACATATAAGTAGTCCAATGATAACTGTTAAACCCCAACTATTTGAAAGCATCCCTGAAAAAGTATCTTTTCCAATTACTGGGTTAAAATCATAATATATTGCCGGAATGATAGCGCCAAAAACCATACATAAACCTAAAATCACACTACTGCCCAACGAAACGCCCAGGTACCTTACCCCTAATCCATAGGTTAATCCGCCAATGCCCCATAAAACACCAAAAATATAAGTGATTAATAAACCGGAACTTGCCGTTGCTTTAATAATATCCATAAATCCTGGAATGGTTAAATAAGCAGCAATGGGTGGGACAATGAGCCAGGAGAATAATCCGCCTACAATCCAAAATGACTCCCAATTCCAGCCTTTTACTTTTTTATAGGGGATATAAAAGCTTCCAGATGCAAAGCCGCCAATAAAATGGAAAAACACACCTAGAAGAGCGTTCATGCTTATTTATTTATAATCATAAATATAAGAATATATAAAGGAACAAATCAAAATTTTACATCTTCAATAAATGGGTCATCTGGATCTATTTTTTCAGATTGGTATTTTAAAATAGCGCCATCACATTGTTTGCGTAGTTTGGCAAGTTGCTTTGCATATTTTGGGTTTGCTGCAAGATTATTTTTTTCGAGTGGATCATTTTTTAAATTATATAATTCTTCTGGCGCAGTGATTAAACGATAGCGAAAATATTTCCAGTTTGCAGTCCGGATCCCTTCGCTGGAAGGTATCTCAGGCAACTTCCACAAATGTTCTATTAAAATTTCCTTTCTATTGGAATGTATATTGCCCTTTTCAACAAAAGGCATTAAGTTTTGTCCTTGGTAATTTTTGGGCGCCGTAATTCCAGCCATACCCAACATTGTTTTTGTTATATCAATATTTAATACCATGGCGTCAATGGTAGCGGGCTTAAGGCTTCTAGGATCGTAAATAATTAAAGGGATTCTAATGGATGCATCATACATCAACCACTTGTCGGCTAATTGGCGATCACCCAAAAAATAACCATTATCACCCATTACAATAATGATGGTGTTATCCGCTATTCCTTTTTCTTTAAGTTGTTTTCGAATAAGGCCAATTTCATCATCTATTTCAGTTATCATGCGATAATACCCTTTGACCATATTTTGATACTTTTCGGGTGTATCAAATCGCCACTTCCACCTTGTTCTATTGAATCCTTCTTGCACGGGAATAGGCAGTTTATTAAAAAAGGAATCATTGCCTAAAATAGGATCAGGGATGACTATGTTTTTATAAAGACTATCCGATTTTTCTTGCCAAAAATATTGTGCCTTTGAATCATCGTGCCCATGTGGTGCGCTAAATGAAAGGGAAAGACAAAAGGGTTTGTCTGAAGGCGCGTTTTTAATAAAATTTTGCGCTTGATATCCCGAATAGCTGGTAAGATGCACCGTATCATTACCGATTTTTTTATAAAAATAACCCGGCCTTTCTGCTTGTCCGCCACGGTCATAAAAATCGCTTTCGTCAAAATACTGACCAGACTTATTTATGTTAACGCCTAATTTCCCAAAAAATCCAACATGATAACCATTGTCCTTAAATATTTTAGGATAAATCATTTCAGCATAAGGTTCTCTAAGCTTTGGTTTTTGAAAAGTATAGCCATGGGTGCGTTCATACAATCCAGTTAATATAGATGCGCGGCTTGCCGCACAAATTGGTGTAGTAGAAAATGCATTTTTAAAATAAGTGCCGGATGATGCCAGTGCATCCATTTGTGGTGTTTGAATAATTGTATTTCCTGCAACACCTAGTGCATCCCAACGTTGGTCATCTGTTAAAATAAAAATAATATTTGGCTTTTTGGATTGCGCAAAAAGTACGACCGGTATTAAATAAAAAATGATGAACCAATGCCGATTAAAAATAAAACGCATAAAATTATTTTAATTTTATTATTTCACTTCCTGCCATTAAAAATGCACCAGTTCCAAAATTTTGCCAGCTGTTTGCGCCTGCTGGCATTGGGTTTGCACCGATATTTTGCACCCAACCTACTTTGCCATTTTCTTGTTGACAAGCTAAAATAGCTTTCCATGCTTTTAAAACAACTGGCGTATATATTTCTTTATTTAAAATTCCATTATTAATACCCCAAGCCAATGCAAATGTAAAAAAACCACTGCCACTCACTTCACCATGATCAAATGATTCAGGTGATAATAAACTAGTTCTCCAAAGTCCATCTGTAGGTTGTAATATTTTTATTTGTTCTGCCATCTCAATAAATAAATTTTCATAAAATTTTCGAGTTGGATAATCTTTTGGTAAATCAGTTAACATTAATGCTAAACCTGCCAACACCCATCCATTTCCTCTAGACCAAAAAACTTTTTCACCATTTTTTTCTTTTATGTCATTTGGTTTACCAGTTAATAAAAATCGCGCATCTCTTGAAAATAAATGGGCTTTTTTGTCATACAATAATTCATAAGCTTCTGCATAATATTTGTCCATTTCCTTGAGGTAGGATGGATCCTTCATTTGTTTTGAATAATTTATGATCACCGGAGGGGCCATAAATAAAGCGTCACACCACCACCATAATATCTTTTCTTTAATTTCAGTTTCTTTGCTCCCTTTCAAATTTGGATTTTCACCATTTTTCCAAGCATAGGGCTTATACAAATGGTCTTTAATAATGGCACTGGTGGGGGCCAAATCCACATTAGTTTCTCCTAAAGTGTTGAGGTACAAGTAACTATAACATATATTCATGTCATCCGCATGATAAAACCGTTCCCATGGCTTCCAGTTATTACGAATAGCCATTGCCTGTAATGCCCCTAAATATTCCTTACTTTTTGTGGCTTCATGCGCTTTAACCACACCAACATAATAAGCGCCATTGGTCCAGTCGGTGGGTGCTTTTGCAAATATGGGATTGGCTTCCTGCCATTGCATTGCTTTTAGCATTGCCTGTTGCGTTGTCCCACTTTTAGTCATTGCTGTTTTTTGAAACACTTTGCATCCTTGAAATGAAGCAGCTGCGATTAAAAAAACTAAAATTTGCATTCCTATTTTCATTCGTGTAATTCTTTAGGTTAAGTTAGGATATTTATTCAACAATAACTTTGCGTTTATAAAAGATGTTGGCGCAATTATTTTTAAAATTCATAATGAATAATTAATTAAAATTATTTGTTAATATGAGACATAATTTTGTAATTTCATAGCCGATATAGAACTACTTTACGATTTCTATAAGAAACACACATAATACAATTGCTTATGCACATGTTTAGTTGTCTTCGGACTGGGCTGAAACGAATCTTCCCATCCGCATTATTTTTATGCTTGCTTATTCCAACATTGTCCTTTGGGCAACAAAAATCCATTACAGGTGTGGTTAAGGACGATGCAGGTGAATTGCTTTCCAATATTTCGGTAGTAATTAAAAAAACTTCAGTAGGAACAACCACAGATGCAAAAGGAAGTTTCAAAATCAATGCTGCCATTGGAGATGAAATACTTTTCACTGCAACAGGACGTGAGGATTACACTTTAAAAGTGGATGCAAAGAACGAATATGTAATTGTATTGAAGTCTAAAACCTCTGAGCTTAATGAAGTAGTGGTTGTAGGGTTCGGTCGCCAAAGAAAAGTAAATTTAGTGGGCGCTGTATCACAAGTAAACGTGGATGAAAAATTAACGAGTCGTGCGTTACCGAATGTTTCCGCTGCGTTATCCGGGCTAGTTCCGGGTTTACAAGCAATTCAGTCATCAGGTATGGCGGGTAATAACGAAGCAAGTTTAATCATTAGAGGTCTAGGTACTGTTAACAATGCAAGTCCGTTGATTGTGGTGGATGGAATGCCCGATGTCGACATCAATAGAGTTAATATTAATGATGTAGAAACTATATCAGTATTAAAAGATGCGACATCTGCATCTGTATATGGATCAAGAGCAGCGAATGGCGTTATTCTTATTACCACGCGTAGTGGTAAAGGCGCTAAAAAAACATCCTTAAATTTTACAAGTAATAATTCTGTGGTTGCACCAACAAGGGGCTTGGATTTCATGGATGATTATTCAAGAGCAATCACAGTGCAACAGCAAAGAACTGCAGTATCTACCTTACAAGGCAATCAACTTTTCAAATTAGGAACTGTTGATGAATGGATGGCAAAAAGTATGATTGATCCAGTAAGGTTTCCTAATACGGATATTTGGGATATTATATTAAGACCAGGCATGTTTAATAACTATAATCTTTCTGCAACTGGTGGCGGTGAAAATTCAAATTTTTATATTTCAGCTGGTTTAAAAGATGAAAAAGGATTACAAATTAATAACGATTACAAGCAATACAATGCGCGTTTTAATTTTGATGCGAAGGTCAAAAATAATATGAATGTTGGATTTCGTTTTAACGGAAACTGGTCAAATTTCAGGTATGGATTATCAGAAGGATTTAACGATCCGGATGCCTCCAATACCGCTGGTAATGATATGCAATACGCCATTGCAGGTATTTTGCCTTACGATCCTAAAACAGGATATTATGGAGGTGTAATGGCTTATGGAGAAGATCCACAAGCATATAATCCTTACACATTATACATCAACAGCCCATCTCAAAATAACAGACAAGAGGTCAATACACAAATGTTTTATGACTGGGCACCGATTAAAGGATTAACAGCTAGAATTGATTATGCGTTGAATTATTATAACCAATTTTCTTGGAGTGCTCCAATGCCAAATCAAGCATATAACTTTCAAACAGCATCTTTCGGAAGTAGAACCTATGTTGGAAATAATGCTGGTATTTCAAACTCTACAAGTACAGGGTATAAAACCATGTTAAATGGGCGCTTAAATTATGCGACTAAGATTGGAACGAATCATGACATTGCTGCTTTATTTGTATATAGTGAGGAATACTGGTATGGCCGTTCTCAAGGAAGTTCCAGAAATGACCGATTACATCCAAGTTTAACAGAGATCAATGCAGCCCTTACCGATATTCAATCCACAAGCGGTACTTCAAATGATGAAGGTTTGCAATCATATATTGGCCGCTTTAATTACACGGGATACAATAAATATCTTTTAGAAGCCAATGTAAGGGTGGATGGATCTTCTAAGTTTCTTCCTGAAAGTCGTTTTGGATTTTTTCCTTCCGTTGCTTTGGGTTGGAAATTTACGGAAGAAGAATTTCTACAAAAATATACCAACAAATTTCTTACCAGTGGTAAGCTTAGAGCTTCTTATGGAAGTTTAGGAAACAATAGTGGTGTTGGAAGATATGAGCAACAGGAAACGCTTTCTAATTTGAATTATGTAACTGGCGGCGCCGTTCAAAAAGGTTTTGCTAACAGTAAAATGATCAATAGGGACCTTACTTGGGAGGTGACTACAGTTTTTAATATTGGACTTGATCTTGCATTTTCACAAAATCGTTTAACCGCAGCGCTTGATTTTTATGATCGTTTAACAACAGGTATGAATAGGCCTTCAGAATTTTCTACATTCTTAACTTATGCATACAATCCACCACCAAGAACCAATATCGGAAATTTAAGAAACAGGGGTATTGAAATGGATTTGACTTGGAAAGATAGAATTGGCAAATTACAATATTCATTTAATTTTAATGGAGCCTATAATAATACGAATCTTGAAAGCTGGAATACATTATTATTAAAAGGAAACATTTTCCTTGACATGCCTTACCAGTTTGTATATTCTTATGAAGACAAGGGAATCGCACAATCATGGTCAGATGTTTATAGTAATACACCACAAGGAATTGCGCCAGGCGATTTAATTATGAAAGATTTAAATGGTGATGGAAGAATTACAGCAGAAGATAGAAAAGCGTATGCCAATTTGCAAAATGAAAGACCAACCACTACTTTTTCATTCAACACCTTTCTAGCCTATAAAGCATTAGATTTTTCTATATTCTTACAAGGATCCACAGGCAGAAAAGATTATTGGCAAACCATTTACAACAATACCAATTTTAATAATGCGCGGTATGCGGCATCCTGGGAGCATTGGACAAATCCATGGTCATGGGATAACAGAGGAGGGAGTTGGCCAAGATTGGGCGGTAGCGGAAATAATAGAAATAGTACAACGTATTGGTTGGACGACATGAGTTTCGTACGTATAAAAAATATACAACTTGGTTATACAGTGCCTTCTAAATTAATGACAAGAATGGGGGTAACGAAGTTGAGAATTGTGGCTTCTGCTGAAAATATTGGGACCCTTACTTCCTTCAGAGGATTGGATCCTGAGAAGTTAGGGGATGACAACAATGTCTATCCAATTAATAAATCTTATTCATTGGCTATTAACTTAAGTTTCTAAAATATTATTATGATGAAAATTCTAACTAATACTACAAAAATAGCAATGGCACTCCTTTTAATGGGAGCTTTAATATTGCCAACATCTTGTAAAAAAGAATTGCTGGATCAAACGCCTTCAGATTTATTGGCTTCAGAAAATTTCTGGAAAACAGATCAGGATGCAACGATTGCACTTATGTCCTCCTATGCAGCAGCAAGAGCTGTGTTTGATCGTGATTATTATTTTGATGGTCAAGGCGCTGAATATACTAGAGTGAGGGGAAACAGTGGAACTTCAGGACAAATTTTAAGAGGCGATGCTTATCAAGCAGGATCTTATGGTCCTAGTGGCTATGGTGGAAGTTTTGATAAATATTTTAGTTATTTATATGGCAGCGTAAACAGAGCCAACTATGTAATTGAAAATATTACCAATAAAATGCTACCTACTGCAACAGGTGCAAAACTTGCTTCTTTGGAAAGTATTATTGCTGAAGCAAGATTACTTAGAGGGATGACCTATTTCAGATTAATTTCCATGTGGGGCGACGTTCCTTATATTGGTAAAATAATTTATGACAATAGTGAAGTAGCTTCAATTGCAAGATTACCAATAGGGCAAGTGAAAGATTCCATCATGGCTGATTTTAATTATGCTGTTGAAAAACTACCCGCAAAACCTGCCGCACTTGGACGTGCTGCCAAACCCGCAGCGCTTGCTTTTCGTGGAAAACTCAATTTGTATTGGGGAAGTTGGAAGAAAAATGGTTGGCCAGAATTAGAAGGTTTTACACAAAATTCAGCTGAAGCTACTACTGCATTTACTGCAGCAGCAGCAGATTTTAAATCGGTTATTAATGATTTTGGTTTAACACTTTATAAAAATGGAGATCCAGGACAAATTGATGCTTTAGGTAAGGCGGATATACTCCCGAATTATTTTGAATTATTTACACCTAAAGCAAATGGTAATCCAGAAATGATCATGGTATTTACACATTCTGGTACACCAACAAATCCTTCACAAGGCGAGGAGTTGATGCGTGATTTTTCTGGACGTACTATAGAAGGTTCACAATGTTGGGTTTCACCAAGATATGAAATTGCCAATAGGTATCAATTGAC
>CAJBLA010000010.1 GCA_903953815.1 uncultured Bacteroidota bacterium
AACCTCACGCAGAAACAACAAAGGACCCACGATTTAACGTAAGTCCTTGATTTACATGTAGCGAGACCGGGATTTGAACCCGGGACCTCAGGGTTATGAAGATTTTTTGAGAAAATGAAAGCGTTGATTTGTAGTAAGTTACGTTTTGATAAAACGGGAAACGACCGATTTCAGTCGAATTCAGGGGGTGTTTTCCTCACACAGGGATTAATTTGATTTTTGATTGAAAAACTTTAATCAAATACTAACCGCTCACTTGGCTTTGACTGGAACTAAATTTTTCACTTAGAGTTACAAAAAATGCCTTTGAAATCAAATTCATAGACCTTTTTTATTTCTACACACTAAGTAACCTCATATCCCTATTTTCTAAAATAGATTGATGATACCCATGTAAGCCTACATCAAACATAGCTTTAGCAAGTTGCTTGTCTGTTATACTAAATTGATTGCCGAGTAATTTTAGTATTGGGTAAGCATATCTTGACAAGACATAGAAGAAGTTTGGTTCCTTTCTTTTTTTAGTTGGATAAATATAACCTGGTCTAAATGTATAGAACGCTTTAAAGTTTAATGCTGTTAAAGCATTTTCAATAGTGCCTTTGTCTCTAGCAAATTGCATACTACTTTTCTCTGTTGTATCTGCGCCTTGTCCACTCAATAAACAAAAGGTAGCATTAGGGGCTACACTGTGTATTGAAATAGCTAATTGATATGGGTAGTCAACATTGATTTTTCTGAATTCATCAGATGGCACCGATCCTGTATACACACCTAAACAATAATATACTATAGAAATATTCTGAAATAAATGTGTATACATGTCGTAGTTCAAAAAATCTGATACAACTACTTCCTTGTATTTTTCATGTTGGATATTGGTTGACTTTCTAACTAGAGCAGTAACTTCAATGACATCCTGATGCTGCAAACATAATTGAAGTATAATACCTCCAACCATTCCAGTACTTCCTACAATAACGACTTTCTTCATTCTTTAATTTATTTATAAATTGTAACTCTTTTTTACCATTAAAAAGTATAACTTATCCGAAAGTAATTTTCTTAGCATCAACAACATAGGACCTGGTTTTCCCACAGCATATCTCATTTGATTACTATTGTCCGTTGCAGATTTATAAATCATCTTTGCTACGACTTCTGGACCTTCTGCATCTTTCATTACTTTTTCGGCAGCATCGTTAAATTTTTGAATAAACCCGTCATATTGGTTTGTGTCAGTTGGTTTAATAAATTGACGACTTCTTCCATAAAAATCAGTGACAATCGGACCGGGTTCAATGAGTTTCATTTTTATATTAAATTGACTCAACTCATAATGTAATGATTCTGTAAAGCCTTCCACTGCGAATTTAGTAGCGTGGTATATGCTATATAAAGGAAAGGTGATTTTACCTCCCATGCTTGAAATTTGAATAATCATTCCACCGCCATTAGGTCTCATATGCTTTATCGCTTCTCTTGTCACACGCATCAATCCAAAAACATTTGTATTAAATTGTTTTTCAATGATATCATCTGACATTGCCTCAAATGCACCGTCAACGCCATAACCTGCATTATTAACAACTACATCTATTTTCCCAAAATCCTTTTCTGCTAGTGATATTGCATTTTTAATACTTTCAAGATTGGTAACGTCTAGGGCACATAGTTTCACATTGGGTAAGTCCTTAAAATCTAACTCATTTTCAGGATGCCTTTGAGTTGCAATTACATTCCATCCCATTTTAGCAAACTCAAAAACAGTTGATTTCCCAATTCCACTTGAAGTTCCTGTAATCAATATTGTCTTTTTCATTTTGAATTTATTTTTTGTTCAACGAAACTATTGGGTTATTTTCAAACTAACAACAGTAGAGTATAGTCTATAGTTGTTATTTATTTTTCAACACACTATATTTGCAATATGTTAATAAACGAACTATCAAAGAAAACAGGGATTTCTACTCATACGATTCGCTTCTATGAGAAGTC
>CAJBLA010000011.1 GCA_903953815.1 uncultured Bacteroidota bacterium
ATTGCAAGCAAAAAGGGAATTGAAACTGTACAAGCAGCACTTGGCATGGATACCTCAATTTGGTGTGGTGATATTGACGATGTTTTAAATGATAAAAGCTATATCGTACCAGGATTAGGTGACGCAGGCGACCTAGCTTATGGAACCAAAATGCAATCATAGCACCATTCTAAAGTAGTAGTTCGTATCTTTAATGCAAATTCAGCGACTTGCTCAAAGAACTCATTTTATCGATTCGTGCCTATTTTCTGGCACATCAATTCATTCTGCAACATAAATTGTGGAAATGGATGATATTGCCGGGCATACTATACACTGTCATGTTTATCATTGGTATGACCTACTTTGGTGATACCTCAAGCACTTTTATTGAGTGGATTATTTTAAGAACTGGATTAAAAAATTGGTTAGATAGCATTAGTAGTGATTGGTTAGGATTCTTTATAACTATGGGAAGTTTCTGGCTTTGGTTTACTTTATTACTTTTTTACTTTGCCTTGTTTAAATATCTTTTTTTAATGCTATTTTCCCCGATGTTGTCCTATTTGCATTTAAGAATAGACGCGGCACAAAAAGAAATTCCTTTTATTTTAGATAAAACCGTTTATAAAAAATTAATTACGCGTGCAGTGCTACTTAATCTTACCAACTTATTATGGCAAACGGTTTATTTAATACCCATAGTAATTGTATGTTCTGTTCCTTTAATTGGTTGGTTTACTCCCATCTTTACTATTTTGATGGAATGTTATTTTTTAGGTTATAGCATGCTTGACTATGGCTTAGCCACAGAGAAAAAAAATAAAATCGCTTCCGCCGACTATATATCTAATCACAAAGGACTACCTATAGGTAATGGAATTTTATTTTATATGCTGCACTTACTTCCTATTATTGGTTGGATGGTTGCACCTTTTTATGCTTTAATTGCAGCGCACCTTAACACACAACAAGTAAAAGACAATCAATAATGACCTTAGGAAAAGTATATTTATTGCCAATGCTACTTCATGAGGAAGGATTTGATAGTATGCCCAGTGATGTATTGACTTGGATACAACAGTGTGACACTTTTTTTGTTGAGAATGAAAAAACAGCAAGAAGGTATTTTAAAAAATTATGGAAGGAGATGGTCATTGACGATTATACTTGGCATGCTATTCACAAAGTTGAAAATGAACAAATACATGCTTTTTCACAACTATTAAAACAAGGAAAAAATATTGGTATTTTATCCGAAGCAGGATGCGCAGGTATTGCGGATCCAGGTCAACTATTAGTTGCAGCTGCACAGGAATTAGGTGCTATAGTAAAGCCCTACACTGGGCCATCTTCCCTACTGTTAGCCTTGATGGGCAGTGGTATGAATGGCCAAAATTTTCATTTTCATGGCTATTTACCTATTGACGCGCTTGAAAGAAAGAAAAAAATTCAAGCACTTGAAGCAGACATCAAACAAACAGGAGTTACCCAACTTTTTATTGAAACCCCCTATCGAAATAATCAGTTATTTGAAGCAATCACGCAAAACTGTCATCCTAACACCAAACTTTGCGTGGCCATGGAATTAACAGGGCCCAATGAATGGATAAAAACACAGTCGGTCGCCAACTGGAAAAACAGCAAACCAGAACTTCATAAAAAATTAGTGGTCTTTTTATTAGGCGCATAAACGTATTTCCCGCAGTTCATTGTTTTTTTTATTTCCCTACTATCCAGGATGGAAAAATCCCTGTCGCATTGGAAAGCCGAGCATCCCCTTTTATTTATCTCCATTTCAATAAGCATTGGTTATTTGATTGCCAATAAGTATGGCTATCATCATACAAGTTCAAATACCGCCATTGCTTTTTTCATTATAGGAATAAGTATGGGCGCTTTATTATGCTTACCCCTACTCCCCTTAAAAAAATGGCAGGAAGGCCTAATTATCCTATTCATATTGGTAAGCTGGGGATGCGTTATCTATTTAACCACGCATAAGCAAAACTTAATGTGGCTGCCCTATCCCCATGAAATCATTAGTCATACGCGCGAATGGATGATTCAAAAAATTGACAGGCACATCGCAGATAAGGAAGCGAGTGGTTTTGCAAAAGCATTATTAATAGGCGTAAAATCAGATATGGATAAAAATATAATTAAAGCATACACCCAATTAGGTATTATACATATCGTTGCTATTAGTGGAATGCACTTAGATATTATATTTAAAAACCTAGTTTTTGTCACAGGTCATTTACCACGCAAGATATTTTGGCGATTGCTTGAGCTTGCCATTGTACTAATAACAGTTTGGATATATACCTTTATTGCATTTGCTAGCCCTTCGGTGGTAAGAGCAAGTATTTTTTTTAGCCTATTTTTTGTAGGAACATTTTTAAACCAACCCAAGTATACCCTTAATTGTATCGCGGGTGGTATATTAGTAATATTATTTTTTGACCTACACTCCATTTATCATATTGGCTTACAATTATCCTATGCAGCCGTCATAGGCATTCATTTATTTTATCGGATATTTTATAAAATGTTGCCCATGGACAATCCAATTTTAAATTGGATGTGGGGTAACTTATGTATCACTTTGTCAGCGCAATTGACCACTTTGCCTATTTTATTGTATCACTTTCATCAAACTTCCACCTTGGTCATTATTAGTAATTTTATGATGGTACCATTAAGTACCCTTTTGTTATATGCTTTAATTGGATTTATGATTTTGCCTAACCAAGTCAACTTTAGCTTGCACCTAGGCGACCTGATTCAATCCTATATAAATTTCTTAAATCGTGTGGTTTTGTACTTTCACCACAATCCTATCGGCACTCCTTTGCTAGTTCAAATGTCAGGGCGAATGGTGGTAGGCTATTACCTTTGGCTTTTGTTTGTTTATTTATGGCTGTATAAGCGAAAAGCCAAATACCTTTTTTATAGCTTGGTGATAATTACCCTGGTTTGCCTAATAAAGTTATTCCCCTAGCTGCATAAGAATTTGTGGAAAATCAGCAAAAAATAAAAAATGGAAAGCGCGTACCTTTGGGTATGGAAAAGAAAATAAAATCAGCCCTCATTTCAGTTTTTTACAAAGATGGTTTGGAGCCATTAGCAAAAACCTTACATAAATTAAATATCACTATTTATTCAACAGGTGGCACGCAAAAATTTTTAGAAGATTTAGGCATTCCTTGTATTTCGGTTGAATCTGTTACAGGATACCCCTCTATTTTAGGCGGACGCGTAAAAACATTACATCCATCCGTATTTGGTGGCATATTAGGTCGCAGATACGAGGAGCAGGACTTAGTCGAAATGGCACAATATAAAATACCTGAACTTGATCTTGTCATCGTTGATTTATACCCTTTCGAGGAAACACTCAAAAACACCACTGAAGAAAAAGCAATCATTGAAAAAATAGATATTGGAGGACCTTCTATGATTCGCGCAGCAGGAAAAAATTTCAGGGATTTGGTGGTTTTGTCAGCAAAGGATGATTATGAAAAATTAAATCAAATTTTAATTAGTCAAGAAGGACAAACTAATTTAGAACAACGAAAAGCTTTTGCTGCTAAAGCTTTTGAAGTGGTGATGAATTATGATATTGCCATCAGTAATTATTTCAACCCGCCGCTAGGCAAAGTGTTACGCTATGGCGAAAACCCACACCAGGTGGCTACTTTTTATGGGGACCTTGACCAATGGTTTACACAATTACATGGCAAGGAATTGTCTTACAATAATCTAGTGGATGTGGATGCAGCCATTGCATTAATCGCTGAATTACCTACGATTAGCTTTGCGATCATCAAGCATACCAATGTTTGTGGCGTGGCGAATCGCAATACCGTATTTGAAAGCTGGCAAGCTGCGTTAGCGGGCGATCCAGAAAGCGCATTTGGTGGCGTATTGGTGACCAATGGTAAAATTGATACCGCCACTGCAGAAGCAATTCAAGAAATATTTTTTGAAGTACTCATTGCGCCTGCATTTGACACGGATGCATTGACCATATTGTCTGCTAAGAAAAATAGGGTTTTATTACAAAGTAAACCAGGCGTTACTTTTAATGCAGTACAAAAAAAATCAATCCTCAACGGAAACTTGGAACAGGGATTGGATACTGGCAACTATACCCAATGGGAGGAAGCAGGTGCAAGACCTTGTAGTGATAAAGAAAAGGAAGATTTAACTTTTGGAAATATCATTTGCAAGCATTTAAAGAGTAATGCGATTGCCTTAATCAAGGACAAGCAACTTGTAGGTAAAGGTTGTGGTCAAACAAGCCGCGTTGATGCTTTAAGACACGCCATTGAAAAAGCAAAGCAATTTAAATTTGACTTAAAAGGAGCGACACTAGCATCAGATGCTTTTTTCCCTTTTGATGATTGTGTTCGTATTGCTCATGCGGAAGGGATTGAAGCTTATATTCAACCAGGTGGATCTGTAAGAGATAAAGACAGTATTGCCTATTGTAAGGAGCATGGCTTAGACATGGTGATGACACAATTAAGGCATTTTAAACATTAAGCAACTGGCAAGTAATTCACTTCCCCTTGTATATATAAGTCACACTTATGTCCAATAATAAAAAAGCATACTTTGCCGTTGCGGTTACAAGTATCGTTTGGGGCACCACTTGGGTGGCAAGCAAAATGGGAATTTCCCATGTGCCTGCATTTCAATTTGCGAGTATGCGCCAATTTTTAGGCGGTAGTATATATGTTTGTTTCTTTTTAATGAAGGGTGCAGGATTACCTACAAAAAAACAGTTTTTGTGGCTGTTTCCGATGTCCTTTTTAATGTTTGTTTCCTCCAATGGGATTGCAACTTACGGACTTCAATTTATCACCAGTGGTCTTGCTGCATTAATTGCCGCACTTTATCCTTTATCTGTGGTGTTGATAGAACGATTTTATTTTAAAGCAATTAAAATAACCCTTGGTACTTTTATTGGTTTAATGTTAGGCTTGTTGGGCATTGTTTTTATTTTTTACAAGGATAGTTTACAAATGCATGGCACTAATTATCCACTAGGTGTTGCATTGTCCTTATTTGCTACGGTAACATGGAGTGTTGGATCGGTCATCATTTCAAGAAATAAAATAGATATCAATGCCTACTATTCTATTGGATGGCAAATGTTGATTTCTTCTGCTATTATGGCAATGGTTGCTTTGTATACCAATAATTATATTCCATTACAAAGTATTCCTGGGCGCACCTGGGGCGTACTCGTGTATATGGTTTTGGGCGGCTCCGTTTTTGCATTTATTTCTTTTATATATAGCATGAAACATTTGCAACCTGCGATTGCCTCCTTATATGCTTATATAAATCCGATAGTGGCTATTTGGGTGGGATCCTTACTATTAGATGAAAAAATGTCGGTAACCAGTATTATAGGAACCCTCTGTACTTTGGTTGGGGTTTATGTAGTCAACAATAGTTTAAAGAAACAAAAAGATCCTGTGGAAGCCGTTGCCGACGCTGATGGCATGTAGAAGAGAAATTACCCAATTATCTTTTGGGGGATTGTATTTTTTGAACTACCTTTTTTTAGATTCGTTCCAAAGTTGGTTAAATGTTTTTTTAGGAAATTCTAAGGGGGCTCTTTGATTGGACCAACCCTTAAACATTTTATTGATGACCCAGTTTTTTATAGTGGCGTTTCCTTGATTCATCAACATACGACTCATGGATGCATTCTTCCACATTTTCCAAGCAAATTTTTCAGCAAAATCACTTTCGCCAGCGACGACTGATTCTCTTCTGTTTTCCAATAACAATTCATGAATATTAATTTTTACTGGACAAACCTCCGTGCAATTACCACACAAACTTGAAGCATAACTTAAATGCTTATAATCATGCATCCCTCTTAAATGGGGTGTAATCACACTTCCAATTGGGCCACTGTAAGTGGTATCATAGGCATGACCGCCAATGTTTTTGTAAACGGGACATGCATTTAAACATGCGCCACAACGGATGCAATATAAGGCCTCCCTTGCTTTTGCATTCGACAATAAATCCGTACGCCCATTGTCAAGTAAAATTACATACATCTCCTCCGGGCCATCCACTTCACCAGGTTGACGAGGACCTGTAATGATACTATTATAAACAGTGATTTGCTGGCCAGTACCATAGGTAGCTAATAATGGCCAAAATAATCCCAAATCATTCATGGAAGGAATTGTTTTTTCAATACCTACAATAACCACATGTGTTTTTGGCCAAGCCACAGACAATCGCGCATTACCTTCGTTTTCTGTTAAAGCAATTCCGCCAATATCTGATAATATAAAATTTGCACCCGTAATTCCAATTTCAGCTTGCACATATTTATCACGTAAATTTTTTCTTGCGACCAATGTTAATTGCTCGGGCGTTAGTGATATATCGGTACCTAAATGTTTATTGAATAATTGAGCCACATCTTCCTTGCTCTTATGCATGGCTGGCGTAACAATATGATACGGCGCTTCGCCATCCATTTGTTGAATGTATTCACCCAAATCTGTCTCTACACTTTCCACGCCTATCGATGTTAAATAATCATTCAAATGAATTTCCTCTGTCACCATACTTTTACTCTTGACAACGGATTTGCATTGTTTTTCCTTGCATAGATCCCCAATAAAATTTAGTGCTTGTTCGCTATCCTCGGCCCAAAAAACTTTGGCACCTCGCTTGGTGATTTGATCTTCGAATTGCGTTAGGTACAAATCCAAATGCTCAATGGCTTCCCATTTTTTATTTTTTGCTAATTCGCGCACCCTTGTTAAATCTGGAAATTGGGCTTTGCCTTTTGGAACTACTGCATTGTATTTGGAAATATTAAAGTTCAGTTTGCGTCTGTGTTCCAGATCAACTGCTTTTTCGCTGCTTTTGGTGTCAAATGAGGAGGCGTAAATACTTTGCATAATAATTATAACAAAAATAGTTATTTATCCTTTAGATGTTGCGCAGAAGCATCCAAGGCCTCATAAAATTTTTCCCCATATTTGCGAATAATAGATTCCTTTAAAAAAACATAAGCAGGCACCTTTAATTTCACCCCTAGGGAACAGGCCGCCTGACATAGGTCTTCACGCGGTTCATAATTCATGTATTCAATATCGGGATCCTGCTTGCTTTTTTGAACTTTAATGGGAAACAAATGGCAACTAATGGGCTTTTTCCAAGGTATTTTACCATCATTATACGCTTGTTCAAAGGCACATTTAATGATCCCTTTTTCCTTGTACCCATAAGCGCAAATTTGACCATTTAAGGTGGGTGTTACCCAACCAAACTCACGATCATATAAAAACTGGCCTACTTGTTTTACTTCTTTAATGCCTTCTTTGGTCATGTAGGGTTCTACAATATCATAATACTTCTTGATGTAGTCTTTTTCTTTGTTTTCAAGAGGTGCCCCTGCATCTCCATCCTCACAACAACCACCTTTACACTTTGTCAAGTCACATACAAATTGTTCTTCAATTACTTGGTCACTCACTAAAACAGAATCAATCGCTATCATAATATTATTTGTGGCGTAAAGATATCATTATTTCCATTTAAATGTATTCACCAAATGCTGCACGTCCTTATATAAAAAATCATTATAAATGGATAAAGAATCGGCATTGGGTGTCGTATTAAAATACAAAGCCCCTCTAAAAAAATGGATACTTGAATCAGTCAAAAAAAACTGATAGGCTGTCGCTACATCTCCCCCGATATTAAAAAAAACACCATGTACGCCTTTCCTGGTTGTAAAAACCGAATCTGCGATATAGGTTGCTTTATTGGAATGATTGCTTGCAAATTTATAAGCATCATTAATTAGCGTATCTAATTGATGTGACTTAATTTTTTTATAACTTATATAAATAGTTCCGTTTAAGCTAGGAAACTGAATATTGATCCAAGCATCTTTGGATTTATTTTCGCCAAAATAATTTATTTGATTATCCACAAAAGCATAGGTAGGATATTCAAAGCTATAAGGAATATTAGGCGCGTTATAAGATTGATATGTTTTTTCAGGAAATTTGAAATTAGCATACCCCTTTTCCTTTGGGACGAATGGGCTGTTGCAAGCTGTTACTAGCAAAACGAAAATAGAAGATATAAAAATAAAAAAATTACGCATGATCTATATGAGTAGGAATAACTGGTGTGATGATCATTTGTATTTTATGAATTCTATTTTTTTGAATTTCTAAAACGGTAAAACTATACTGTTGAAATTTAACAACTTGTTGTAGTATAGGAAATTCACCCGCCAGTTCTAAAAACAAGCCTGCCATCGTATCACTTTCCCCTTTAACAGTATCAAAGGAAGTAGATGGAATGTTAATGAAATTACACAAATCAGTAATCGCTGTTTTGCCTTCAATTACATAATGATACTCGTCAATTTTTTTAATGGTGGATTCCTCTTCATCAAATTCATCCTTTATTTCACCCACAATTTCTTCTAAAATATCTTCCAATGTAATGATACCGCTGGTGCCACCAAATTCGTCCACTACAATACCAAAATGGACGCGTTTTAATTGAAATTCTTGCAATAAGTCCTCTATCATTTTTTGTTCATGCACAAAAAATGCAGGTCGTATCAAGGTTTGCCATTTAAATTGATCTGACTCTTTTAAATGCGGAATAATATCTTTGGTGTGAATCATACCCACAATCGTATCTAAGTCGTCCTTGAATATGGGGAAACGGCTATAACTAAATTCGTTAATATTTTTTAATAAAGTAGTAAAATCAACTTCCTCTTCTATACCATGTACGTCTAACCTCGTTTTCATGATTTGCTTCACGGTAATGTTACCAAATTTCACAATTCCTTTTAAAATATTTTTTTCATTTTCTTTGTGATGCGCTGAGCTGGTTAATTCAATGGCATGATCCAATTCCTCCATACTATAAGAGGCGCCAGATCCTTTTTGGGCTAATTTTTTTTCCATCAAGTTGGTATACTTGACCATGAGTCCGCTGAGTCCAGAAAAAATAAAATACACTGCTTGTATAATAAATCCAAAATCCTGTGCAAATCGAACATTATTTTGGGTAGCCATCACCTTTGGTAAAATCTCACCAAAAAATAATAACAATAAAGTCACCGCAACTATTTTAATAATAAACTCAAATCCAGGAATAGTTATTTGTTCAAATACGAATAAGTCATCAATTAAAATATTAGCAATTAAAATGATACAAATATTAATAAAACTATTGGCAATCAACATGGAAGTCAATAGCTTTTTAGGATCTTCTAAAAGTTTTACAATTCGCTGTAAAGGAATATGTCTTTTTGTTTTTAATACTTGTATGTCCTTATAGGATAAAGAAAAAAAGGCGACTTCAGATCCAGCAATTACAAATGAAAGAAAAAGTAAAAAACTGATTAAAAAGATGAATCCCGTATCCTGTTGGAGTGAAGCTATAAATGAAACAGACAAATAAAGGGGGTTACCCGAATGCGCTTCCAAGTTTTGAGTGTTTTAATTTTTGGAAAGTTACCAATTTTTTAAGTTTTAGACCAATTTATAAAGTCCTGCCCTAAAAATTGGTTAATTATTTTTGGGAAAGGCAATTGTTTAAGTTGCTTTTGATTGACCCACAACGCCTTAGAAAAAACTGCGGGTATCGTATCAAATTTGACAAGTATGAAACGCGCCTGTAAAAGCTGATGGGTTAATGCTTGGTTGTAGCTAGGAGAAACGAGTTTATAGTTCTGTTTCGAGTGTTTAAGTGGAATACTTATCTCCTTGGAACTAATGCCCAATTGATTCACTAACACTTCATGTAAGTACCCTAAGTTAACAGTTGGGACACTTTTATTTTCATTTAAATAAAATTGATATAAGCCACCCCAAATATCACCTTCCAATCGTTTTTGTACTAACCATTTGCCCTTACTATAAAAACAGAAAAAATCAAAATGCCTTTTTTTTCGTTCAATGCTTTTTACCTTAATGGGTAATTGATTTACTTGATTGTTTAAAAATGCAACACATTTCTTTTGCATGACGCAACTTCCACAATTGGGGGTACTTGGCTTACAAACAGTCGCTCCAAAATCCATCAATGCTTGATTATAAACGCCTGCTTGTTTTTTTGACAAATTCTCATCCGCTATTTTATTAAACAAATGAATACCCTCTTGCGTATCCGTTGGTGTATGTATGCCATAAAATCGCGCTAATACCCGAAAAACATTTCCGTCCACCACCGCGTATGGTAAATTATAGGCAAAGGATGCAATAGCTGCTGCAGTATAAGGACCTACTCCTTTTAAACTTAAAATTGATTCATAATCATTGGGGAAAACGCCATTTAATTCTTTACTGATATAACGCGCTGAAAAAATTAAATTTTTGCAACGATTATAATAGCCCAAGCCTTCCCATAACTTTAAAACCTTCTCTTCCTTTGCATTGGCCAAATCATGAACGGTTGGATACGTATTTACGAATTTTTCATAATAGGCCCAACCTTGTTCCACCCTGGTTTGTTGCAAAATGATTTCACTCAACCAAATTTTATAGGGATCCTTGTCCCCTTTCCAAGGCATGGG
>CAJBLA010000012.1 GCA_903953815.1 uncultured Bacteroidota bacterium
AACTTTGAGCCGTTGATGAGAATCGAACTCACGACCTCTTCCTTACCAAGGAAGTGCTCTACCACTGAGCCACAACGGCGTTAAGCATACCGACTTTCCCCTCGTTCCCATCAACTAATCCAATTGGAGCGGGAGACCAGGCTCGAACTGGCCACCTATAGCTTGGAAGGCTATCGCTCTACCAAATGAGCTACTCCCGCATTTTCTCCTTTTCTAAAAGAACTCAAATTTGTTGCCTTCTCCCCTTTCAACAAGGTTGCAAAATACAACAAATTTTGTGGGCAGAGTAGGGTTCGAACCTACGTACTCGTGAGAGAACAGATTTACAGTCTGTCGCCTTTAACCACTCGGCCATCTGCCCCTGAATTATTGCACACCCAATTTGAGCCGGAAATGGGACTCGAACCCGCGACCTGCTGATTACAAATCAGCTGCTCTACCAACTGAGCTATTCCGGCAAGTCATAAAAGAACGATCCCCAATTTTTGGGATGGCAAAGGTAATGGAATTCTTTATTTATCAAAATTTTAGGGCAATATTTTATCCCAAAAGCAAGGTAAAAATCAAAATAATATCAAATTCAGGGCTGTAATTGGTTAAATCGAACAAAATTGGAAAACAAAAAAGCCCATTGTCTCTTTAAAAAATGAAACAATGGGCTACAAAACTTGCTTGAAAATTTTATGATTAAGCGGCGATTCGCTCCTTTTTCTTTTTTAATTGATTGGTGATGGAATCAAATGCATGATCAAATGCTGTTTGAAAACTGGTGGCACTTGCTTTTACAAAGCAATCTTGCTTTGGTATATGAATTTTTATCTCAACCACTTTTTCTTTAATTGTATGTGCCAAACTTTCCAATTTCATATACACTTCCACCTTGGTGATTCGATCATGAAATGTTTCTAATTTGTCTAATTTTTTTTGTACGAATTCTAACAACTTTTTGTCTGCATCAAAATGCACTGTTTGAATACTAATGTTCATAAAATAATAATTTAAAAATGATAAATTAAAAGAACTGATCAGGCAATTATTACATTTTCGCCTGCAATAGTAAGTTACCACTTTTAATAATAATTTTCAAGTAAAAAAAGGATTTAAGAAAACTTTAGGATTCGGTATGATGAATGTCATACGCGCAAACATGAATCAATGAGTTAGGTTAGGCTTTGGGATGCGCTTTGGCGAAAACTTCCTTTAATTTTTCAATGGTATTATGCGTGTATACCTGTGTTGCAGCTAGACTGCTGTGCCCAAGCAATTCCTTGACTGCATTTAAATCGGCGCCGTTGTTCATCAAATGCGTTGCAAAACTGTGTCGCAAAACATGGGGACTCTTTTTTTGTAATGTAGTCACCTGTGATAAATAAAATTTTACAAAAGTATATACGGCTCTGGGTTGTAAGGGTTTGCCTTTTTCTGTCACAAATAAATTTGGTACCCCTTGTGCTTCGTCCGGTTTTTGTTGGATGTATTTTTTTAATTCCAACGCCAATTCTGCACTAATAGGAAGTATGCGTTCCTTATTCCCTTTCCCTAAAACTTTGATTTGTTTTTTTCCTAGATCAACATTGTTTTGTTTGCACTGAATTAACTCGCTTAAACGCATACCTGTGGAATAAAATAATTGAATCACCATTTTTTCAGTAAAGCCCTTCCACCCTTCTGCAAATGATAAATTCAGCAACAATTGTTCTATGTCATTTTCTGCAACAAAAGCTGGCAAACGCTTACTGATTTTAGGACTCGTTACAGTTTCCATTGGGCTTTTAGTTAATGCCCCCTTTTGTATCTGAAATTTGAAAAAGGATTTTAAGGAAGATATTTTTCGATTCAGGGATTTGCCTGTTAATTCCGCTTCCTTTAAAGATGCCAACCAAGTACGCACCATGGTGCCAGACACCTGCTCCAATTCAAATTTGTCATATTGGGATTCAACAAAGTCAAAAAATTGGATAAGATCATTTGTGTAAGCCGTTATGGTATGCACGGAATACCTTTTTTCAAACTGTAGGTAGCTTAAAAAGGCATTTAATGGCGTATAACGGGTGTGTAATGACATAAAAAAAGTAGCCTAAAGTTAGGAAACTTTTAGGCTACTTAAATAATATATAAAAGGAAGCTTTTGGCTTATCCTTCGATTTTTCCGCTGAAAATTTGTTGCTTGTAAACAGCTTTCAATACTTCGAAACGACGTTGTACTGATGGTTTTACATAAGCTTGACGCGCACGTAACTTTAATAAAGTTTTACTTTTTTCAAACTTCTTTTTGTACTTCTTAAGCGCTTTGTCAATGTTCTCGCAATCTTTTGAATCTATAATTAACATAATATATACCTCCTCAGGCGTTTTTTAAAAAAATAAAATTTGATTTTCATAGCCTTATATTTTATTAAAGGCAAATGAAAATTGGATGGCAAAGATAGGATTCCTTTTGAAAATACCAAATTTACTATAAATCTTTATCCTCAATATTCTTCCCTTTCATGGCTCCCGAAATGGCTTGATCCATCACCCTTTCGGCAAATGGGCGTGAAATATCGTTTAATTCCTCCGTTTTAGTCTGAATTAAGTTCTTGTCCTCCATGGTGATCGCCAACTGTAAGGCCTGCATCGCTTGGGCAGTTGTAGTCAATTCCTCCTGGGTTAAAAGTGCTGCATTCTTTACCAAAAACTTTTCCGTCACGTCCAACATTTGCTCGGCTTCGGTTCTCGCCTCTACTAAAGCACGCATACTAATATCGGCTTTGGCATGGGTTAAACTTTCCAATAATCTTTGCTCCACTTCTTCATCCGTTAATCCATACTGTGGTTTTATATCAATGGTTTGGCTCACACCGCTTCTTAATTCTTTCGCACTTACCTGTAAAATTCCATCTGCATTAATTAAAAATCGTACTTCCACTTTTGGCAAACCTGCAGGCATGGAAGGAATACCTTTTAAAGTAAACGCGCCCAATTGTCGATTGTCCTTTACCAAATCACGTTCTCCTTGATATACAGAAATATGAATCCCTGTTTGTGCATCTTTTTGTGTGGTATATTGTCTGGAAGCCTGGGTAGGAATTTTAGCATTGCGCGGAAGCAATACATCCATCAAGCCACCCATGGTCTCAATGCCTAAACTTAATGGGGTGATATCTAATAATAGCATTGATGAATTATTCCCGGCTAAAATATCCGCTTGCACCGCTGCGCCTAAAGCAACTACTTCATCTGGATTTACAGAATCATTCACGGGTTGCGCAAAAAAATCAGCCACTTTTTGTTTTACAAAAGGTACACGTGTACTACCACCTACCATGAGTACCGTATTAATATCTGCAATATTTAATTGTGCATCCTTCATCGCGCGCGCGCAACACTCCATGGTCTTTTGAACGATCGGTGTAATTAAATCTTCAAATATTTGTTTGGTGATGGATACTTTTTCACCCGCAAATTCAGTTTCAAAATGATCAGCAGATGACAAAGCGATTTTAGCTTTTTCAGCCGCTAATCTTAATTGTTGTTTTAGCGTTTTATGATCTTCTAAATGATCCACCCCCATTTGCTTCATCCAATATTCAATAATCGCACGATCTAAATCATCTCCGCCTAAATAAGTATCCCCATTGGTACTTAATACTTCAAAAATACCATTCGAAATTTTCAATATAGAAATATCAAATGTGCCGCCGCCTAAATCATATACCGCTATTGTTTTTTCTTCCGTTGGATCCAATCCCAAACCATACGCTAAGCTAGCAGCAGTAGGCTCATTGATAATACGCAACACATCGAGTCCTGCTAATTTTCCAGCATCGCGTGTCGCTTGACGTTGTGTATCATTAAAGTAAGCAGGCACTGTAATTACTGCTTTCGTTACCGGTGTTTTTAAAATATGTTCGGCACGTTTTTTTAATTCTGCTAAAATATAAGAAGACAAATCAATGGGCGAATAAAAAGTATTTCCCACTTGCACTTTTACCAAACTATCTCTATTGTCATCTATAATTTTATACGCAAAAAAATCCTGATGCTCCCGAATGTCATGATGACTTTTTCCCATTAAACGCTTGGCACTAAAGATGGTATTTTGCGGATCAGATTCTAAAAAAGGTTTCGCGGCTTCTCCTACTGCTACATTTCCAAAAGCATCAAAATGCACCACGCTTGGCACAATACTACTGCCATCAAATTCCTTTAATGCAGTGGGTAATTTTGTATCAGGATGTATAATGGCCACCAAACTATTGGTCGTGCCTAAATCAATCCCCACAATAATTTCGGATTGTTGTAAGCTACCAGTAGCAATATTTATTCCAATTTTAGCCATTTAAAAAATTTTACAAATGTACATTTCGCGCACTACATTAAAGTTGCGAATTAAGGAATGAATTTATTTTGACTTTTTTACTAATATCGTTTTAGAAAAAGTATCATGCAAGGGCTGGTCGTTCCATGCTAAACCAAACATGGAAATAATAGTAGTGCGTATCGTAGCTCTAATAAAAAATTGTCCAATATTCGGGCGCTTACCCTTCGTGGAAATTACCTTGGTTCCAGTCATCATCTTGGCTGGGGTTTGTAAAAAAATCCATTCAAATAAAAAGGTATACCCCCAGGTGACCCCAAAAAAGAAATACCCAAATTGTACCGGTGTATAGTTCCAATACATCACTTGAAAATTGTACCAGCTATATATTGCATAGGTTAAAATAGTGATCAAAATGGTATCCACTAAAAAGTGTAAAATTCGGGTTCCTTCCCCGATTGTGGGTGTTGTTGGGTTCATGATGCAAAAATATTGCTTTTTAGTAGTTATTTTTGCCTAAAGTATAAACTATGACCTTAATACAAGAATTACGTTGGAGAGGAATGATTCAAGATATAATGCCTGGGACTGAGGAACTTTTCGAAAAGGAAACTGTTTCAGGATATATTGGCTTTGACCCCACGTCAGACAGCTTGCATATAGGTAGTTTGGTACCCATCTTATTATTAATGCATTTACAAAGAGCCGGACATAAACCTTATGCATTAGTAGGTGGCGCGACAGGAATGGTGGGTGACCCAAGTGGTAAAAGTGAAGAAAGAAATTTATTGAGTGAGGAAACTTTACAATTTAATTTAGCGGGTGTTAAAAAACAACTTGCACATTTTTTAAACTTTGACCCAAGCATGCCTAATGCTGCAGAAATGGTCAACAACTATGATTGGTTTAAAGATTTTAGTTTTTTAGATTTTATAAGAGAAGTAGGAAAGCATATTACGGTGAACTACATGATGGCGAAGGACAGTGTTAAAAAAAGAATTGAAGGTGATACCGGCATGAGCTTTACTGAATTTACTTACCAGTTAGTGCAGGGCTATGATTTTTATTGGTTGTATAAAAATAAAAATTGTAAAGTACAAATGGGTGGCAGTGACCAGTGGGGTAATATTACTACAGGTACTGAAATTATACGCCGCAAAATAGGTGGCGAAGCATTTGCATTTACCTGCCCATTAATTACAAAAGCTGATGGTGGCAAATTTGGGAAAACAGAAAAAGGAAATGTATGGTTAGATGCAACTAAAACTTCGCCTTACCAATTTTATCAATTTTGGTTAAACGCAAGTGATGAGGATGCAAAAAAGTGGATCAAGATTTTCACTTTACTTCCTATGGAAACCATTGAGCAATTATTAACCGAACACGATCAAGCCCCGCAATTAAGAATTTTACAAAAAAGATTAGCTGCTGAGTTAACGACCCTAGTGCATAGTGCTGATGATTTGGCTTTTGCCATTCGCGCCACTGAAATATTATTTGGAAACGCAACCACCGAGGTTTTGCAATCCTTAAATGAAGATCAATTATTACAAGTCATGGAAGGCGTTCCAACTGCAAATATCACATTAGCAGAACTTTCGGAAGGATACGATTTTGTGAGTTTATTAGCGGACACCCAGATATTCCCAAGCAAAGGCGAAGCCCGTAAAATGTGGCAGGCCGGCGGTTTGAGTATTAATAAGGAAAAGATGAGTACCGATTTTACTGTGGTGAATACCACCCATTTATTACAAGGTAAATATTTGCTTATTCAAAAAGGTAAAAAGAATTACTACTTTATAAAAGCATCTTAATAAAGAATTTCAACATAGATTGCGCCTAAACAAAGGGTCCCTCCGAGCAATCGGAGGGACCCTTTGGTATAATAAGATGATCCAAATAAACCTGCTACATTATACTACTCAAATGCTACAGGAAAATTTTATTGGTTTATTGAAGTACTTTCCATAATTCTTCTGCGACTAAGGCGTCCCCTTTTTCGTTTAAGTGCACGCCGTCTGTAGTTAAAATACCTTTGGCAACATTATTGGGATTGTTCGCTACGCTATAATCATGAAATATTTTTCTTAAATCAACTAATACAATGTTGTTGGTAGCAGCATATTGACGAATCCAGTTACTATAAGAATTTAAGTCCCCATCTTGTGTATTGCTATAATCATGTTTCTCTCCAATCGCTGCTGGTGTTACTAAAATAACTTTAGCGCCTTGATTTTGAATCTTTTTAATTACAGCATCATAAAACTTACCAAATTTATCAAAATCAGTGCCTGTACCAGAGCTTGCTTTATGCCAAACATCATTTACACCAATATACACAACAACCACATCTGGCTTTTTAACTAAAACATCATTTTCGATCCGCAAATACAAATCATAGATTTTATTACCGCCAATGCCAGCACCAATCAATTCAAAATTTTGATCAATGCCTTTTTGTTGAAGCATGGTTTGCATTAAATCAATAAAGCCTCCTTTTTTAACTGCAGCTTGTGTAATAGAATCGCCAAAAAACACAATTCTTTTCTTTTTATCCGTCCTAAATGAAAGCAAAAATAAACAGGCAATAAAGGCGGTCAACAGTAGCAATTTGTATCCCATAACTTAAAATTTTTATATTGAAAATGGATTTAGCTAGTTAAGTTAAGTCAAATTGATAATAATGGGCCTAAAACACATAAATATTTGGAAAATTTTACGCTGACCCCTATTTTTGCACTCCATTCTCAGAATGGAATAGGATTGCCTGATGGTGTAACGGTAGCACAACTGTTTTTGGTGCAGTTTGTCTTGGTTCGAATCCAGGTCAGGCAACCAAAGAAATAAGAAGCCGTCCCGATTTTTCGGGGCGGTTTTTTTATTACACGAAAGAGTGGATCAAGCTTGCTTGGAGCCACGAATGAGTGAAATAAAAAAAAGCAGTTCCTTGAACTGCTTTAAGGCTTCTTCATTTTATGCTGGGATTTCCCTAAAGAATAGGATCACCGAGCAAAGCGAGGTAATCCTAGTTAAGCTTTATAAGTACTTGTTTTTTAATAACTTATTTATTTTAGGGGGCTAAATCCAGTATCCCACTATAATATTCCGCTATTTTATTAAACACATCTACTAAAGATGTCAATTTTAGATTGTAAATTCATAGAAAGAAACTAAAATGAACGAATTTAAAAACAATAAAACAGGAGTTGATCCACTTAAAATGGTAAAAAAATTAATTAAAAAAATGAAAGTCACTTTTACTTTCATATGCTTAATCCCAGTGTTTCTGATTTTGTTTGCATGCAAGAAAGAAAATACAAATTCAATAAACCCAATAAGTGTAATCACTGAACCCACGCTTGAATTTGAAACAATTGTAAATAATTATGAAATAATATGGGGGATGGATTTTCTTCCAAATGGAGATTTAATTTTTGGTGAAAAAAAAGGAAAATTATACATAAAGAAATCTAATTCTAATGAAATCATTGAGATTACCGGACTACCCTCCATTAAAGCATCTGGGCAAGGAGGATTATTGGATGTTAAAGTTGACCCTTCCTATAAAGACAATGGTTGGATATACATAAGTTTTACAAGTAGTGATCCTTCTAGCAATTTAAAATTGAATAGATTTAAGATTTTAAATTCAAAAATTGTTGAACTTCAAAACTTATTCACAGCAACAGGCCCTAGTGGTCATAATGGTAGTAGGATTGTTTTTGATAAAAAAGGTTTTCTATATTTAAGTATAGGTGAAGGCCCATCCACTGGAGGAGGTTCTGCAAACACGAATAAAAATGCATCAGATCTAAATTCGCCATGGGGCAAAATACACCGATTTAATTCAGATGGCTCCATCCCTAGCACCAATCCATCTTTTAATGGGAATATAAGTTCAATTTTCACAATCGGTCATAGAAACCCCCAAGGGCTTACATTGAATCCCAAAACAGGTGATGTGTGGGAGTCAGAACATGGACCTATGGGTGGTGATGAAATAAATATCATTTCAGCCAAAAGCAATTATGGTTGGCCAGCTTTATCCTTAGGTAAAAATTATGATGGAAGTACCATATCAAAAAATCATGATGCTGAAGGAATACAAAAACCAGTTTATGCATTTATACCTTCCATTGGCACCTGCGGTATAACTTTCATCAATGGAACTAAATTTAAATCATGGAGTGGTGATTTAATTGTATCGGGTTTGGCATCTCAGAAATTACATAGATGTATTGTAAAAGATAATCAGATAATTAAGGAAGAAATTATTTTAAAAGATAGCGGAAGAGTAAGAAATGTTATTCAAGGACCCGATGAGTCACTTTACGTTTCCGTTGAGGGACCAGGAAGAATAATTAAGATAACAGCAAGATAAAAATCATAATTCGTTTGACGTCAAATGAATAAGCCTTGAAAGAATAGTAGAGATTGGCTTGGGCGGTAAGCTGGAATTGAAATTAAAATTATAACAAGCGCGAACAATGAACATTAAACAAAAAATTGGCATTAGCTATTTGGTGGCCTTATCAATAACTATCTTCCTAGGCATTATTGATTCCGACCCAATTATAAGCTATATCAGCATGGCAAAAGATATACTATTCATGTCCTGTATTATTTGGATTTTAATTATCTTAGTGTATGCTAGTATTTATCAATTCAGCATCCTTACAAAAAGAGCATTGACAAAATCAAAAAACTAATCCCCATGAGAGAATCATTTTTAATTATATCCTTAGGTATTAATATTTACTTGATGTTCAAATCACTAGAACTAACTCGAATGTTATATGATAATGCAATCATTGACCTCCCAACAAAAAGAAGCTTTACCCTACTTTCTATCGTAATCCCAATATGGGGTTATATTACCACTTACCGTAAATATAAAAGAAGCTTGACGCGCTTTTAAGTCGATTGATACTTAAATCAGAATTTTCACTGCTTGACGCGCTCTTAATTTCCAAGCACCTGCTTCAAAAACCCACACATAAAATATTTTTAATTTTATAGGGGCTATTTTAGGATCTGTAGAAGTGACTGCATTAAATGTGTGACGCACATAACCAATATTTCCTTCCACCTCAACCGTTTGATCTGCAATATTGATGGTTACAAAATCACTCTTCCCATTCACCATATTCGCTATGAAAGTTTTTTGATCTTCAACAGCACCCGCCGAATGCCCATAAGATAACTTTGGTGATGTTAATGCATAAAAAGTGGATTCATTAGGATCAATCAACGTTAATCTAAACTGCTCCAATGTTTCATTTAATTTTTGTTCTTTTTTCTCCTGTGCTTGTGCACCAAATACCACAAGGCTTAATAATATTGCGAAAGTAAATTTGATAAATTTCATTTTGCTGATTTTAATTGAATTGGAAAGTTAATAAAAATTAAAAGAACTACAAATAAAATAGGGCACAAAACTGCACCCTATTTATATGTAATATATTATGTTATTAAGTAGCTAATGGCGGCCCTTGTGGAACAAATATTTTTTGTCTAGGTCGTTTATTTTGTGTCCTTGTCGCAGTAAATGTAGCTGTCCTATATTCACCCATATGAATATTACCAGACATGGTTTCACCTGCCACTGTACCCGAGAAAATATAGGTTAAATTATCAGCCGCCTGACGCTCTTGACTTTTTAACTTTATCTCATTACCCTCAATGGTACCAACACACTCACGTGTTGAAAAATCACCTTTATGACTTCCTTGCAACCAATTGCCATCCTGGGTCAATGTAATTTGATGTGCAGATTTACTACTAAAAAATTGGATATCAAATTTCCAAGACCCTGTCAATGAAACAGCTGGCGCTTTTAAATCATTATTTTTAGCCGTCCTTTTTTGTGACATAAAATTATATACACGTTCAGCCACTTGTTCAGCCTCTCCTGGCTGCATTTGCCCTGTAGTAATGTTTATACCCGTAATATTATCCTTACTCATACTTCCTACTGCAATACGCGGCTTGTTTCGGCCAAATTCCTCTGCCACTTCCTCCCCTGTTATGTTAAATTTATTGGGATCCCAATTGATTCTTAATACGGGCGAACGATTCGAGTAGGAAACGGGCTCAAATACAGAAGTACTGATTCCTGATATTTTAGTGACTCTTTTTGAAATCAAATCCAACCAGGACAACCATGTTTTCCATTCTTGTTTGTGATCCCTTGTTGTCCATGCTTGCACTGCCGCTAGCATCCCTAACATTTCCTCGCGACCCACTTTATTATCACGACAAGGCCCATGATGTGGTGCACTTGCTTGCCAGGCCGACATCAATATATCCTTTTGACCAATCACAAAGCCAGCACATTGTGGACCACAGATTGCTTTTCCACCACTATAAGCAACCATGTGCGCTCCTCTTTGTAAATGGATATTAGGTATGGTTAAAACTTCAGCAGCAGCATCCACCAAGATAGGTATATTTTGCGCCTTAGTTAATCGAACAATATTAACCAATGATAATGGCGCATCATTGTCTGCAGGATCATCTGCCATAATATAAATCATTGCTGTTTTTTTATTCACTGCTTTTACTAATTCCTCTGGTGTATTTACATCAATAATGGTAACACCTATATTGCGAATGGAATGATCATACACGTTTCTTGAGCCCGCAGGTATAATAACTTCCGTTTTTTCGAAGCCTGTTAAATTGGGAATACAAATTAATTTTTCAGGATTACCTCCTGTAACACATGCCGCAGTGACATGTTTCATGCCTGCTGCACAACCTGCTGAAACTAGCGCCCACTCAGCTTGTGTCACTTCGGCTATTTTAGCATGTACAGCATCACCTAATTCATCATATTGCACAAAATTATGCGCTGCGGCTTCCATGGCAGCCCGAACTTCAGG
>CAJBLA010000013.1 GCA_903953815.1 uncultured Bacteroidota bacterium
AAAAAACTTATTGATTCAGGGCTTGCCCTCATCTGTAGAGAAGCAGTTCGCAAAGCTTTCCTATAATAAAAATTTAACCCCGCTTTTAAAGACTAGGAAAATTGACTTTGCACTTATTTTTGCGATTAATCAGTTTCAGTTAAATAACATTTTAAAGGAATTGTTTACAGCTTTACATGGGGATTGCAAATTGTGGATTGCCTACCCTAAAACAACTTCAAAAATTGTATCTGATTTAAACAGGGATGCAAGCTGGGATATACTTTCCAAAAACGATTTTGAAGCAATTCGCCAGGTGACCTTGGATCACGTTTGGACCGCAATGCGATTTAAAAAAGTGGATCAATTACCGAATAAGAACAGAACTTTTGTTGAATTCAAATCAGCAGATATCAAAGTGGACGATTTTGAAAAAAGATTAATTGCCCTTCCGATAGAATTGGATAAATTATTTGCAGCCGATGAAGAGGCAAGAGAGTTTTTTACTTCTCTATCCATCATCAATCAAAAGGAATATTTAAGTTGGATCCAAGGCGCAAAAAAGGAAGAAACTAAGCAAAAAAGATTAGAAGCTACTTTAGAGAAATTATTAGCGGGGAAGCAAAACCCTTCTGAGAAGTAGCCAATTTATATACTTATGATTTTGAGGCGCCTTTTAGGCGCCTTTTGTATTCCAATTTGTATAATAAAATAAAAAGAGGAGTGGGGTTACTTGAAAATAACAGTTCCAATATGTTGCGTTAAGTCACGCTCTACTTGTTTCAAATGTTTGTGTATTTGTAGTAAGTGTAGTTCGTCCGACGGGTCTGCATTTTCTAAATCGCTTTGATTTTGGGCAATCATTTTTTTAACCTTTCGCAACTTAAAGTACATCAAACTTATTTCAACTTCGTTTAAAAAATTCTTTTCTTCCTCTTTTTTTACGAGTCCTAATTTTTCATTCCATCTTTGGCTTAATTCGTGTTCAGGGGCGAATAAGGTTAATACCCATTTTTGTACATTTTCATCTTCATGGTATTGGAGGGTTTTGCCATTGGGCATTTTACCTTCGTCCTGCCAATTTTTATACGCCTGCATCACATGAATCATATCTGGGTTTTCCAAAGGGAATGATTCTAATTCCTCCCAAACCCAAGTGGATACTTTTCTTCCGTCGGCGAGTAATTCGTTTCCAAATTCAATAATTACGCGTACTAAATTTTTCTCATGGACAAGGTCGCGGTCCATGACCAAGTCATTATCTTCTGTTTCTGATGGAGTGCTAGGAAAGCTCGGCATTAATATTGCGGCCTCGTCATAGGACATTTTCTTTTCTTCCTTTACAATCTTGTCACGTTTAAATTTATTGACTAATTGTGTTAAGCCTGTTTCATCAATGCGTAATAAAGTACTACATTTTTTTACATACTCTTGAAGCTTCGTAAAATCCTCAGGCTTATTAATTTTACTAAGTGTTTCTGCTATTTGATTAACTAAAGTATTTTTCTTATTTAAATCATTGCCTACTTCCTTTAATTGCACCTCTAATTGGAATAGGACAAAATCTTTTTTAGCGGAGCTAACAAATTCTCTAAATGCATCAGGGCCTACTTTATTTACATAACTATCCGGATCCTCATTGTCAGGAATTAATACCAACTGAACATTCAATCCTTCTTCCAAAGCCATATCTAATCCACGAAGTGCTGCTTTGACACCTGCCGAATCCCCATCATAAATGATAGTTAGGTTAGGGGTATATTTTTTTATTAATCTTAATTGATCAATCGTTAACGAAGTTCCGCCACTCGCTACCACATTTTCAATGCCTGCTTGGTGTAAACTAACCACATCGGTATAACCTTCCACCAACAAACATTCATTTAATTTATCAATAGCTGTTCGGGCAAAGTAGGAGCCATACAGCACTTTGCTTTTTACATAAATATCATTCTCAGGGGAGTTAATATATTTGGGTGACTTATCGTTTTTTGCAATTTGTCGGGCGCCAAATCCAATGACTTTGCCGGTTGTGTTGTGAATGGGAAAAATAATACGATCCCGATAGTTGTCCTGCCATTCGCCATTGCGTTCTACGACCAATCCAGTTTTTGCAAAAAGTTCTGGATTGAATTGATTTTGTATCAGGGCTTTTGCCAAACTATCTCTTTCACTTGGGTTATATCCAATTTTAAATTTCTCAACAATAGGTTTTAAAAAACCACGGTGTTGCATATAGCTTTGCGCAATGGCTTCCCCTGATTCTGTTTCCCAATATTGTTTCATGAAAAAATCCATCGCAAAATGGTTAATTGCATACAAGCTGTCTGCCACTTGTTGCGCCATTTTTTGTGCAGGACTGGATTCTGTTTCTTCAATTTCTATATTATACCTTGCTGCTAACCATCGTAAAGATTCAACATAACTATACTTTTCATGCTCCATTAAAAAAGTAATACTGTTACCGCTTTTCCCACAACCAAAACACTTATAAATTTCCTTGGCAGGGGAAACGGTGAAAGAGGGCGATTTTTCGTTATGAAAAGGGCAGTTGCCGATATAGTTTGTTCCGCGCTTTTTAAGTTTAACAAATTCCCCAACCACATCAATAATATCAATGCGGTTTGTAATTTGTTGTATGGTTTGCGCGGTAATCATGACGGCGAAAATAACTAATTTGAGCTAATTTGGGGTTTAATCTTGCGTAAACGCATCCATAAATGTGCCCAAAACTTGCTTGTGAACCCATTGATGGGCTTGCGCTATATTTTATACCCTCTGTTAGGGTTTAAATTTCAGCCGAAAATTCCATATCATCACTGTCCAGTAACTCCCTTTCAATTTCTTCCATTTGGACAATATCCCAGGCTTCTGTTTCAGTAGGGGTTAAATTCATCATTTCAGCATATTCTGAGTCATCAATGCCTTTTTGAAGGGCATCCGACAATGCACAAATGACAAAAGAGGCATTATTGTCATAAAATTGCTGTTGGGTATTGCCCAAAACTTCAATGATTGAAGCGTCCCATTGTTTCACATGACCGCAGTTTAAAACCAGGTTTTTGGGGCTTTGTGTCAAGATTTTTTGGGTGAGATCATTGATTTCTGGCACACTATTTGAAGTTAGAGAAGCATCGAGGAAGGTAACGACTGTAAATTTCTCCTTAAGGTCTGTTTTGTATTGCATGTGAATTCATTTAAAAGGTGAATAACTAGTAATGGTTGACATACTTTAGGTCAAAAATTTTCGTTAATCTTGTAACAACTCCAATTTAATATAATGGATAATAATTTTTCAACACAAGTTAAGGAAATCATTGCTTATAGCCGCGAAGAGGCATTAAGATTAGGGAATGATTTTATTGGTGCAGAGCATTTAATGTTGGGGCTTATTCGCGACCAAGAAAATACGGCCATCAAAGTGCTTAAGCAACTCAATGTAAATTTGGGGGAGTTACGCAAGGAAATCGAATTAGCTGTTAAAGATAAGTCAGGTAAAAATGTAACAAATATAAACAGTTTGCCTTTAACCAAGCAAGCTGAAAAAGTAATAAGGGTTACTGTACTTGAAGCAAAGGCCTTAAAAAGTCCGATGGTTGAAACGGAGCATTTGCTTTTAAGTATTTTAAAAAATAAAGAAAATATAGCAACACAAATTTTAAATCAATTTGACGTTGATTATGATTTGTTCCGTACTGAATTAGGTATGGTTGGTTCAACGCCTACGCAGCCAATTAATCCGCCAAGTGCGGAATTTCCAGATGACGCGGATGATGAATTTGATGAAGAGAAAAGAGGGGGCGCTGGTTTTGGGGCTAGTCCAAAAGCAAAAACTGCCACTGCGAGTAAATCTAAAACACCGGTACTTGATAATTTTGGACGTGACATCACTAAACTTGCCGAAATGGATTCCTTGGATCCAATTGTAGGAAGGGATGCAGAGATTGAAAGAGTGAGCCAAATTTTAAGTCGTCGTAAAAAGAACAATCCAATTTTAATAGGTGAACCTGGGGTGGGTAAAACTGCTATTGTCGAAGGTTTGGCTTTGCGAATTGTGCAAAGAAAAGTAAGTCGTGTTTTATTTGATAAGCGCGTTATATCCTTGGACTTGGCTGCGTTAGTGGCGGGTACAAAATACAGAGGCCAGTTCGAAGAAAGAATGAAGGCTATCATGAATGAATTAGAAAAGAACAGAGATGTCATCTTGTTCATTGATGAAATACATACGATTGTAGGTGCTGGAGGTGCAAGTGGCTCATTAGATGCATCTAATATATTTAAACCTGCTTTAGCAAGAGGTGAATTACAATGTATTGGTGCTTCCACTTTAGATGAGTATCGTATGCACATTGAAAAAGATGGTGCATTAGATAGACGTTTCCAAAAAGTAGTGATTGAGCCACCAAGTGTAAAGGACACCATTACTATTTTAAATAATATCAAATCCAAATACGAGGATTATCATAGCGTTGTTTATAATCAAGAAGCTATCGAAGCCTGTGTTAAGTTAAGTGATCGTTATATGACGGATCGTTTGTTACCAGATAAAGCCATTGATGTATTAGATGAAGTTGGTGCACGGGTACATTTAAAAAATATTAATGTTCCGCAAGATATTGTTGAATTAGAAAAACAAATCGAAGAAGTTAAAAACGAAAAGAATAGGGTGGTTAAAAGTCAACGCTTTGAAGAAGCTGCCAACTTAAGAGATACAGAAAAAAAATTAGGCGAAGCTTTGGAAAAAGCAAAAACTTTGTGGGAAGATGAAAGCAAGACAAAACGTTTCCCCATTAATGAAGAAAATATTGCTGAGGTGGTGAGTATGATGACAGGTATTCCTGTGAAGCGTATGGTGGAAGCGGAAACAACCAAGCTTAGAAAAATGGCCGATGAGATGAAAGGAATGGTCATTGGTCAGGATGATGCCATTAGTAAAGTGGTGAAAGCCATTCAACGAAATAGGGTTGGTTTAAAAGATCCTAAAAAACCCATTGGCACTTTTATATTCTTAGGTCCAACCGGAGTGGGTAAAACAGAATTGGCACGGGCACTAGCGCGTAACATGTTTGATTCTGAAGATGCCTTAATTAGAATTGACATGAGCGAATACATGGAGAAATTTTCTGTAAGTCGTTTGATTGGGGCGCCTCCAGGTTATGTGGGTTATGAGGAAGGAGGACAATTGACAGAGAAAGTGCGTCGCAAGCCATACTGTGTCATTTTATTAGATGAAATTGAAAAAGCACATCCGGATATTTACAATATTTTATTACAAGTATTAGATGATGGTATTTTAACTGATGGCCTTGGTCGTAAAGTGAATTTTAAAAATACATTGATCATCATGACTTCTAATATTGGCGCACGTCAATTAAAAGATTTTGGCGATGGCGTTGGATTTGCTACGGCTACACGTGTGGAGCAAACGGAAGAAAACAACCGATCTGTCATTGAAAAGGCATTGAAGAGAACATTCTCCCCTGAATTTTTAAATAGGGTGGATGATGTGGTGGTCTTTAACTCATTAACAAAGGACGATATATTCTTAATCATCGATATTATCATGAAGAATGTATTAGGGCGTTTGGTTAATTTAGGATTGAACTTAGTATTAACTGCTGAGGCCAAAACATTTATTGCAGATAAAGGATATGATGTGCAGTTTGGAGCAAGACCATTACATAGAGCCATTCAAAAATACATTGAAGATCCATTAGCGGAGGAAATTTTAAACTTTAGCGTGAAGGAGGGTGATACGCTGATTGGTGATTTTGATACTGCACAAAATAAGTTGGTGTTTACTTTGCAGAAAAAACCCAATGAAAAAGCCCCAAAATCAAAGGAAGCTTAATCAACCTTAATTAGTTTCGATATTTTCAAATAACCTCAGTTTTACTGGGGTTATTTTTTTAGAAATATTTGGTACATTTAATAGGTGAACTTTTTTATCATTTAAAACGAAAGCATTTTATGAGTCAAAGAAGAAAGTTTTTGCAGTCCCTATTTTTTATGCCTGCAATTGCTAAATCAAATATGGGAGGTAGTTCAAATAAGAGGGTAGTTCCCTCTGAAAATAATTCATCGTTAAGCCACCGTTTTAAAATTAGTTTAAATGCATATTCTTTTAATGCACCCTTGACTAAAAAGGAAATCACCATTGAAGAAGTGATTGATTTTTGTGGGAATTTGAATATAGATGCGATTGACATTACTGGATATTACTTGCAAAACTATCCGCAAGTGCCTTCTGATGCATACATATATAGTATAAAGAATAGGGTCCATAAGGCAGGACTTAGTATTAGTGGAACGGGTATACGCAATGATTTTGGCTCACCCAATCCAGCGGACCGACAAGCAGAAGTTAATTTTGTAAAAAAGTGGATTGAAGTTGCGGCTAAATTAGGGGCTCCGGTAATTCGTATTTATAGTGCAAAAAAATTACCGGAAGGATACGCCTGGAAGGAGGTAGCGGATTGGATCATTGAAAGCTTTGACCAATGTGTGCAGTATGGAAAACAATTAGGGGTGATTATCGCCATGCAAAATCATAATGATTTTATATTAACTGCCGAACAAGCAATTTATTTTGTTGATCGATTAGATAAGCAGTGGTTTGGTTTGGTGGTGGACACCGGTAATTTCCAAACTAAGGAAGGCTATAGTGAAATTGAATTAGTGGCGCCATATGCCGTCAACTGGCAAATCAAGGAACTCATTACCATAAATGGTAAAGTGCAACCCATGGATTTAAAAAAGTTAGTTAAGATTATTGCAGCATCTCCTTACAAAGGCTACTTGCCCACAGAAACTTTAAATCCAGGTGATCCAAAAGTTATTATCCCGCCTTTTTTGAAAAAAGTAAGTGATCAATTAAAGCCCTATATGTAAATAGGAATAATGTGGTAGTTGTATTAATTAATTAAGTACCAATCTTTATAACGCTTCAGCGCTTCTAAAAAATAATAGTCAGCGTAAACAAGTGGCACATCAATCTCTGAGTTTAAGGTAAGTGCACCTACGCAATGTTTAATTAAAAATCCACCATTCTCACCTTCTTTTGCTCGGTAGGTTTCATTGGATAGGGATTGTATCATTTTTACACCATCATTAATGTATCTTTCTTTTTCAGCACCCGTTGTATATTGCGCCAACTCCATCAATGCAGATGCAGTAATAGCTGCAGCAGAAGCATCGCGCTTTGCAATGGGTTGTTGACCTGCATCAAAGTCCCAATAAGGAACTTTATCTGCTGGTAAATTAGGATGGTTCAAATAAAATGCTGCAATTTTTTTTGCATGATTTAAGTAAGCAATATTTTTTGTTGCGCGGTACATCGTGATGTAACCATATAAACCCCAAGCTTGTCCTCTTGACCATGCGGAAGTATTTGCGGCACCTTGGTGGGTAGTTTTTCTTAATACCTTTCCTGTTTTTTCATCAAAATCTACCACATGGAATGAGCTATAATCAGGGCGGTAAAATTCTTTCATGGAAGTGTTACTATGCGTAACGGCAATTTCTTGGTATTTGGCATCTCCTCCATTTTGACTTACCCAATTCAACATTTCTAAATTCATCATGTTATCAATAATCACTGGGCAATTAAAGTATTGATTTTTATTCCAAGATTGAATGGATTTCATGGTAGGGCGGTACCTGGTTGCTAAGGATGCAGCAGCGTTAAAAATGATTTGTTTGTATTGTTCATCTTTAAATAAACGATAAGCGTTTCCATAGCTGCAATACATCATGAACCCTAAGTCGTGATTGCCTGTGTAGTATTGATTTGGTTCAATCACTTTTAAAGCACGTAATGCTTCAGCCTTAATGGTTTCACTTTT
>CAJBLA010000014.1 GCA_903953815.1 uncultured Bacteroidota bacterium
ATCCCCAAAGGCCGGCATTACTATTTATGATTAAAGCATATTGCTCCCCTAACTTCACTTCCCCTAAACTTAAACGCGTAGGGTTTTCAAGGTGGACTTCCCCGATGGGTATGAATTCATAAAAGATGCCGCTATTGGTATTGAGTAAAAGTCCAGGTTCGTTTCGATCATCTTGAAAAGCAAAAAATCCTTCGCTTGCCGGAAATAATTCAATGGTATCAATATTTTTTCCAATGGTTTCCCAAAGTTTCGCTTTATATGGTTCAAAATTAACACCCCCTTGCACCAACACTTGTAAGTTTGGAAAGGAAGCAATCACGGGTTTCCCGGTTCTTTCTACGATGCGATCAAAATACATTTGCATCCATGGAGGAATGCCCCCAATCAAGGTTAGGTCCTTACCCAATGTTTCATCTACTATTTTGTCCAATTTGGTTTCCCACTCTTCAATACAGTTGGTTTCAAAACTGGGAAGTTGGTTTCCTCTTAAATATTGCGGAATATGATGATTCACAATGCCACTTAAACGACCCGTTGGGATCCCCCCCACACGTTCAAGTTCAGGCGATCCGCTTAAAAATATCATCTTACCCCCAGCAAAATCGGTATTTCCTGAACCAGACATATAAGTAAGTATTGCATTTCGGGCACCTGATATATGGTTACTGATGGATTCTTTAGATATGGGGATGTATTTAATACCACTGGTCGTGCCACTTGTTTTGGCTAAATACAAGGGAAGACCCTTCCAAAGTACATTTTGGGTCCCTTTTTTGATTTGTTCTATGTATTCCTTAAATCCCTCATAATCCCGGATAGGCACCGTCTTTTTAAAACTAGTATAGTCCGTAATTTGATCAAAATGGTGATTTTTTCCGAATTGGGTCCCCTTAGCTGACTTAACTAATTGATTTAGAATAGATTGTTGATCAGCCACCGCCGTCAATTGCTCCTTTTTGATTTGCCGATGCACTACAGATGCAAATGGCTTGGCGAGCAGTGATTTAATATTCATAGGTCAAATTAAGGGTATCCTTGTAAATTTGGGCAAAAATAGGCACATTTTCATGGAACTTCAAATGACTTTATCCCTCAAAAGCCGATAATAATGTAGGAAAATAGCCAAATTCAAATTGTCCTATATTTTTTTTAGATTTAATTGCATTTTGGGATAATAATAATTACCTTTGCAATCCTAATTTTGGACATTTATGCTAGCAGTTGTAAAAATCTCAGGTCAGCAATATAAAGTACAAGCCGGACAAAGCTTGTATGTGCCTCACCTGGAAGGTAAAACAGGAGATAAAGTTGAATTCAACGATGTAATTTTTGTTGATAACAACGGAAGTATCTCATTTACGAGTAAAGTAACAGTGAAAGCTGAAATCTTGAACGATTTAGTTCAAGGTGATAAAGTGATCGCTTTTAAGATGAAAAGACGTAAGGGTTTTCGTAAGAAGCACGGTCACAGAACTCATTATACTCAAATCAAAATTGAGAACATCGCTTAATTAGCGACTAGTTCTAGTAAATAACTTTAGTAAAATCATAATAAGATGGCACACAAAAAAGGAGAAGGATCGGTAAAAAATGGCCGTGATTCGCATAGTAAGCGTTTAGGCGTTAAGATATATGGTGGTCAACCAGCTTTGTCTGGCAATATCCTAATTCGTCAAAGAGGTACCCAGTACCACCCTGGTAAGAATGTAGGTTTGGGTTCTGACTTCACTATTTTCGCTATGACCAACGGGGTTGTAGAGTTCAAAAAAGGTAAAAATAACAGAACTACCGTTTCTGTTTTACCAGCACAAGAAATAGCTTAATAAAAATATTTTTTGTAGTTATAATAAAAGTTTTTAATTTTAGTGTATTATTTACTAACCATTAAATCTAAAAAACATGGCAACTGCAAAAAAAGCCGCTCCTAAAAAAGCTGCAAAAAAAGCTGCTCCTAAGAAAGCTGCTAAAAAAGCTGCTCCTAAAAAAGCTGCTAAAAAAGCTGCTCCTAAGAAGAAAGCTGCTAAGAAAGCTGCTCCTAAAAAAGCTGCTAAAAAAGCTGCTCCTAAGAAGAAAGCTGCTAAAAAGAAATAATTATCGCAAGATAATTAAATCGTCTTTTTTGCTTTCAGCAGAAATAGATTATAAGGTCCTCTCCGATTTTCGGGGAGGATTTTTTTTTGTCTTATCTTTAATGCATTCATTTTAATATGCACAATTACGAAATCGCCGAATACTTTTCATTGCTCAGTAAGTTGATGGAAATACATGGAGAAAATCCATTTAAAATTAAGTCCTATTCTAACGCCGCTTTTACATTGGATAAACTAAATGATCCAGTAATTGACATGGAGCCACATCAACTATTCTCTATACGAGGCATTGGTGATGCCATTGGTCAAAAAGTGCTCGAAATCATTGATTCTAAACGACTTAGCCTACTTGACAGTTATATAGAAAAAACACCAACAGGTGTATTTGAATTTTTAAAAATCAAAGGATTAGGTCCAAAAAAAATTGTTACTATTTGGAAGGAATTGGAAATTGAAAGTATTGGAGAACTACTTTATGCATGCGAAGAAAATAGGTTAGTAAAGTACAAAGGCTTCGGTGCAAAGACGCAACAAAATATTCAAGACGCACTTGTATTTTATTTACAACATCAAGGAAGATATTTATTTCAACAAGTAGTTCCACTTGTTGAAAATTTAAAAATTGCATTAGCAGAAAAAATAAATGGCGCTGATTTATTTTCAATTTCAGGTGGCTATAAAAGACAATTAGAAATTATAGATCATCTTGAAATTGTAACAACATTTTCTGAAAAAGAATTAACTATTTGGTTAACAGAAAAAAGTTTTCAATGTACAAAAAATGAAAAATATTTAAGTTGTATTGGTACAGATAAATTTGAAATCAGATGGTATTTTACCGACATTTCTGATTTTTATTGGACCGATTTTACCCTATCGGGCTCCCCTGAATTTTTGGAAAAATGGGAATCTGACCCCCTATTTTCAAAAAAAATCCCATTTATTTCAGAAAAAAACATCTTTGAACAAATTAATTTACCCCTCATTCCAGCCCCTTTGAGGGAACTTCCGTCCATCATTGACCTTGCAAAAAATAATAAATTACCCAAACTCATACAACCAGAAGATATTAAAGGGATCATTCATTCCCATAGTACCTGGAGTGACGGTGTACATACCATTGAACAAATGGCCCTGGCAGCTATCGAAAAAGGATATGAATATTTAATTATTAGCGATCATTCCAAATCGGCATTTTATGCAGGCGGATTATCGATTGATAGTGTAAAGGCCCAACATAGGGAAATAGACATGCTCAATAAAAAGTTAGCCCCCTTTGTTATATTTAAAAGTATTGAGTCAGATATATTAAATGATGGCAGCTTGGATTACCCAGAAGATATATTAGCCTGTTTTGATATTGTCATTGCATCTATTCATTCTAATTTAAAAATGACCGAGGAAAAAGCAATGATGCGCTTATTAAATGCAGTGAACAATCCCTATACAAGTATTTTAGGACACCCCACTGGCAGATTGTTATTAAGCCGGCAAGGATATCCGGTGAATCATGAAGTATTAATTGACGCTTGCGCAGATAACAATGTGGTATTAGAATTAAATGCCCATCCAAGACGATTAGATATGGATTGGCGTTTTATACACCTTGCATTACAACAAGATGTACTTATTTCCATTAATCCAGATGCACATGCGATTGAAGGATATGATGATTGTAAATATGGTGTAATGGTTGCCCAAAAAGCAGGATTAGCTGCTGCGCAAAATTTAAGCAGCTTTAATTTGGCTGAAATGATGGAGTTCGTAGAATTCCAACAATCTAAAAGAAACTAGCGTGTTGGGGCAGCTCCCTATTTGACATATATAAAATGATCCCCTGGCATGAGTTCAAAACTAACTTCCTTATCAAAGGAGAAAGCAAGCCCAGAAAAAACATTAATAAAGTCCCCTACCAAAAGTTCATGGGAGAAGGAAATTTTTTGGATCTCATTGGAAAGGTTGAGAACAATCAATAAAACATTACTAGCATCATACCTTAAATAAGCCATGACCCTATTGGATTGGGTGGGCAAAATATAAGTGGCCCCATTAATTAATGCAGGATATTGTTTTCGACAACGCGAAAGTATTTTATAAAAATGATGCAATGCCGGCTCATTCCCCCAAGCAATACAATCCTTATCAAAGAATTGTAGTCTTTGATGGTTGGGTAGTTCCTGCCCGCTATAAATTAATGGCAAACCCTTCCAAGTATGTGTAAACACCGCCCAAGGCTTGGCGGCTATTCCATATTTTTCATATTCGGTTCCATTCCAGCTATTTTCATCATGATTGGACGTGAAAAATAATTTTAATGCCCCCGATGGATAATGGACATATCCTTCCAGCACATTATACACTTCATTAATAGCTACCTGACCTTGATTTAGTTTGTCACTCATATGCATCCAATCCCATGCATAACTTGCATCAAAAGTGGGATGATAATTTGCATTTTCACATTCAGCCAACCAGAACAATGGTTTGATCATATCACAATTGGTACGAGCAGCTTGCCAAAAATCCAAAGGCACTAAATGCGCCATATCACATCTAAAACCATCAATATTAAAATTGCGCACCCAATACTGCATGGCACCAATCAATGCAGCGCGCATATCTTTATTTTCATAATTTAAATCAACCACATCCTCCCAGCCATTTCTTTCTATGAAATTACCAGCGGCATCTCGCGTAAACCAATCTGGATGATTGTCCATCCACTCATGATTCGCGCCTGTATGATTGGCCACCCAATCAATAATCACTTTCATGTCATGATCATGTGCACACCTTATTAGGTTTAACAAGTCAGCTTCGTTTCCAAAGGCAGGATTAATTTTAGTATAACTACTACAGGCATAATAACTACCTAAGGACCCCTTCATTAACTTTTCACTAATTGGCGTAATTGGCATTAACCATAAAACGGTCACGCCCATATCTTTTAATCTTGGAATATGATTTTCAAACGCACTAAAAGTTCCTTCCGGCGTATATTGCCGAATATTAACTTCATAAATGGTGGATTGATTTAACCAAGACGCTATATTAAAGTGAGCCTCCATTTATTTTCAAATTTTTAATCGATTTTTTATTATCTTGGCAAATACATGAGTACCGCAAAGCCACATTTAGATCGCAAATTAAGTCTTTTACATGCAACGGCCATCAACATGATTGATATGGTTGGCATTGGTCCATTTGTGGTATTGAGTGTTGTTGCGCAAATAATGGCTGGGCCCTATTTTTTATATGCATGGGTTGCCGGTGCCATCCTCTCCTATTTAGATGCCATGGTTTGGTCACAACTAGGGGCTGCACTTCCGAGAGCAGGTGGAAGTTTCCATTTTTTAAAGGAAGGTTACGGAAAAAAATTAGGTCCATTGATGAGCTTTTTGTTTGTATGGCAAACCATGATTCAAGCCCCATTAGTGATCGCATCCGCTTCCATTGGATTTTCACAATATGCGAGTTACTTTTTTAATTTCTCTTTCATTCAAGAAAAAATAGTGAGTGGGTCGGTAGTGATTTTAGTGATTAGTCTTTTATATAGAAAAATTGAATCCATTGGTAAGATATCCGTGTTTTTATGGGTGGGTGTTTTGGGCACCATGGCATGGATTATTTTTGGCGGGGTGATGCATGGACAATTTTTAGAACCCATCAAACATATTAATGATGGCTTTTCGATGCAACATGGTTTTGTAGCTGCTTTAGGTTTCGCGAGTGTAAAAACGATTTATAGTTATTTAGGTTATTATAATGTATGTCACTTAGGGGGCGAAATCAAAAACCCAAGTAAAAACATTCCGAGAAGTATGTTTATCTCCATTACTGGAATTGCCATTTTATATTTATCCATGAATATCAGTGTGGCTAGTGTATTGCCATTGGAAACCATCATGAGCAGCAAATATGTGGTGAGTGAATATATTAAAGCCTTGTATGGAGAAAAAGCCGGCGCACTAGTCACTGTATTAATTTTAATGGTGGCTTTTGCTTCTTTATTTTCTGCCACATTGGGCTACAGCAGAATCCCTTATGCAGCGGCGCAGGACAAATCCTTTTTTAGTTTTTTTGGTGAGCTTCACCCCAAACTACATTTTCCACACCGTTCCTTATTAGTATTGGGCGGCATTGCTTTTGCGTTTAGTTTACTATTTAGATTAAAGGAAGTGATTGATGCCATTTTAGCAATGCGTATTTTGATCCAGTTTATTGGTCAAGCCATTGGATTAATGCTATTAGTCAACCGTAAAGGGAAAACTTATTTTCCTTGGAAAATGCCTTTGTACCCAATTCCCTTATTGCTAGCCATTATTATTTGGGTAGGTATCTTTATTTCAACAGGTACAAAAATGATGTTGAGCGGATTGGTGGTCATCAGCTTAGGATTGATTGCCTATTTCATAGCAACAAAAATGAAGTGGATCGGAAATGACAACACAACTACAACTACTGAGTAAGGGCAGAATAGATTTATTTACTTCTTGTTCCAATACCACTAATTAACAGGCCTAACACAAGCCCAATAATTAATCCAATTTTCACATTCTTAATCATCCAGCCAACGCCAAGGCCAATGAGTAATAAAGTAAATAAACTTACATTTCGTCGCATGGTATTATTTTTATTGGCTAATGTTTAGGTAAGGCAATCAAGTTGGCTAATAGTTTAAAAGCCCCTGGATTACCTGCAGGTAGTTGTCTAAATAATGTTAAACTAAGATATACAAAATTACCCTTGCCATAGGGCGCAATTAATAAACTACCATTGGAAGGCGCTTCCCCTTTGTCACTCATCGCCAGTGGCATTTCAAAATGAGCATCTATATTTTCTGCTTGATAGGTACTGCGTTCTTGCACCCAATTTTCAAAGTCAGTTGCAGTAATTTTATTAGGTGTATTTAATACCACATGTTGCGGTAAAGCAAATGTCACAGGAACATTTTCCTGCGTGACACGCCTACCTGAATTTACAATAAATGGATAGGGCCCTACTTTAATTTTTTGCAAGCCTACCTGATTACTTTTTATATATTGAACAATTACATTACCGCCTTGTTCAATATATTTATTTAGTTCCTCATTATCAGTAGTTAAGTATTCATATAAATTATACGCCCTGATACCTACAATGATGGCATCAAATGATTTTAATTTTTCTACTACAAAATCAGTAGGCTTTAAATAGGTCACCGAAAAACCCAACTCCACCAGCGCTTCCGGTATTTTATCACCCGCCCCATCAATGTATCCAATTTTTTTCCCCTTCGTATTAACTTGTGCCTTAACTAAAGTAGTGGTCGCAGTTGGGAAATAAGTAATGGTAGAAATATGATCATATTGAATTGTTTTTTGATACACTGCAGATGCAGGTGTTGGCAACTGAACATTAGGGTCGCTAACTGTAAATGATTTTGATTCATTTTTTCCCAAATGATTGATGATTTGATAATTAACCGGAATGGACTTTTCGCCATTCATTAAATGCAACTCCTTATCATATTTTATTTCCTGTCCAGGCACCACCGCGATAGGTTGATGCACTTCTCCTTTGGTAGGATCCACATATTTGTATTGCACAGGGATTTGGAAATCAAATAATTGATTTTCGATGGTCACATTTAATTTGCAAGTAAAGGCTGGGTCATTTTCGGGCTGGCCAATCAATTGTTGGTCATTCACCACAAACATCCCTTCTGTTTTTGGAGACACTAACCAATAAGGTTGTGAAATTGGTTGGGTCAATGGAATACTATAATTATGCTCCCAAACTAAGTTCTGATTCACCCCCATGTTTTTATTAAAAATAGAATCTCTGCCTGGCAATTGTACTAACCCTAAATTAACTTGCACATTAGCGCGCTGATTCATACTAAATTGCATAGGCAAATTTTTACCGGGGAAAACTTGTTGCTGCGAACTGGTGGCTTCCATAAATAAGCCAGCACAATCCTGCACCAAGGATTTAATTTCATTTAATTTATAAGTTTTCCAAACAGAGCTTGGCAAATTATTAACCAGCTTATATAATTGTACCAAATCCTTAACTGATTTTTCAGGATTTTCTATTTTATAGTTTTGTACAATTGCAGTAACAGCATCATGAATTTCCGGGGCATTCAATCGCGTCCAACTCGTATTAACCCCATCCATGATATCCCTAATTGCTTTATCTCCAGCTACCCAATCAAAAAATTCTGTAATACTTCCACGTCGACGCGGACGCCCCTCCCCTTGGCTTTTATGCATGGAGCGTGCTTCTGCACCAATTTCACCATAATTTTTTCCAATTAAAGCATTGTATCCACCCACTTCAATTTTTAGTTGTTGCTCATTGGTCGTGTTTGCCCCGCCAAAATTAAATGTATTCCAAAGAATTCTTTTGGCTTGCCAAACGGTTACACCATATTTAAATTGTTCTGGAAATTGTTTTGGATCAGCCGCAGCGATAAATGCCTCTTTTGCAATAATTGCAGATGCCGCATGATGTCCGTGTCCTGCGCGCGCATCCGGAGGAAAGCGCGCAATAATTATATCAGGTTGGAATTTACGAATCACCCAAACTGCATCGCTTAATACTTGTTGGTGATCCCAAATAGATAAGGCTTCCTCCGCTGATTTACTAAATCCAAACTCATACGCCCTTGAAAAATATTGTTCTGCCCCATCTTGCTGACGTGCTGCAAGTAATTCTTTGGTTCTTATTAATCCCAACTCAATCCCCTGCTCCTTTCCTAATAAATTTTGTCCGCCATCGCCCCTAGTCAAACTTAGATAAGCGGTACGGTACATGCGCTCATTGGTCAAGAAAGGTAAAAAGCTATTGTTTTCATCATCCGGATGTGCAGCAATATATAAAACACTCCCCACCACATCCAACTTTTTTAATTTGGAAAATATTTCAGCACTCGATTTTTGTGCATCGCTATTGGATATTTGCAATACAAAAAAAGCAAGCAGTAAAAAAAATAGCTTTTTAAACGATTGATACATTTATTGTAAATTAATATTTTTAAAATTAGCTTATGCAATAGCCTCCTCCACCCAGCAGTAAATCAAATACATTTTATTTATATATTGCTTACACTTTTATAACACCCAGCCCTCCAATTGCGATGCTACTAAAATACGAGAAGTTTGGCTTTTTTAGCGGTTATAAAACAAGTAGTTTTACACAATAACCACCCCTTCTTTGAAGAATAATTAAATAGTAGTAAATTGTTGCAATAATTATACGATATGTTAAAGAAAATACCAATGAATCATTTAAACCGCTTTATTTTTTGCACGTTATTTTTTACAAATTTTAATTATGTAAATGCCCAAATTTTCTTTAAAACACATACCGGAATCAACCCATATCAGTTTGAAACCGTCAAAGAAAAGTTATTCAAGCACGCTGCCGTAACTTCGGCACATCCATTAGCAAGTATGGTGGGTGCAGCCATCCTTCAAGATGGCGGAAATGCATTTGATGCTGCTATTGCAGTACATTTTGCCTTAGCAGTTGTACATCCGGCTGCCGGTAATATTGGCGGTGGGGGATTTTTATTAGCAAGAACAAATAACGGTAAATTAATTGGACTTGACTTTAGAGAAGCCGCCCCTGCAATAGCAAGTAGAGATATGTATTTGGACGAAAAAGGAAAACCTATAACCTCAAAATCATTGGAAGGGCCATTGGCATCCGGTATTCCAGGAAGTGTATCAGGTATGTTTGTTGCTCATACGCATGCAAAACTCCCTATGGCACAGCTCCTTGAGCCCGCAATTGAATTAGCCGAATATGGACATGCTTTAACTGAAAAAGAAGCTAGTAGTTTAAATAGTGTAAAGGGGGAATTATTAAAATTAAGTAGCGCGCCATCTGCCTATACAAAAAAAACAAAATGGATGAAGGGGGATACCATTTTTCAACCAGAATTAGCGGCCACATTAAGACGCATTCAACAAAATGGATTAGCAGGTTTTTATGAAGGGGTCACTGCTGATTTAATCGTTAAAGAAATGGCGAATGGGGCAGGTATTATTTCAACGACTGATTTAAAAAATTACCAAACAAAGAAAAGAGCGCCCATTGAGTTTGATTATAAAAATCATCATGTAATTAGTTTTGCACCACCTTCGAGTGGTGGTATTTTAATTGCGCAAATGATGAAAATGATTGCCCCATTTGATATTGCAAAAATGGGATATCAATCGCCCGAAGCAGTTGGATTAATGGTAGAATCACAAAGACGTGCCTATGCCGACCGAGCGGAGCATATGGGTGATCCTGATTTTTGGAAAGTACCTACACGCACTTTAATCAGTGATGCTTATGCCAAACAAAGAATGCAAGATTATGTCCCTGGCATTGCTGGCAATAGTAAAAATACCATTGCTGGACAAGCCAAGGAAAGTGAACAAACCACCCATTATAGTGTCATAGACAAAGAAGGAAATATGGTGGCGATTACCACCACCTTAAATGATTCTTATGGTAATAAAACCGTTGTCGCAGGCGCAGGATTTATATTAAATAATGAAATGGATGACTTTAGTGTAAAGCCAGGAGTTCCCAATATGTTTGGTGCACTCGGTGGCGAAGCAAATGCCATTGCACCAGGCAAAAGAATGTTAAGTTCCATGACACCCACCTTAGTTACTGTAAATAACAAAGCATATTTAACCATTGGCAGTCCGGGTGGCACTACCATCCCGAATCAAATTTATGAAGGCCTCATCAATATGATCGATTTCAAAATGAATTTAAAACAATCCATCGATGCATCTCGCTTTCATCATCAATGGATACCTGATCAATTACAAGTGGAAGCCGATTTCCCAGAAGCGACTATCCAAGCCTTGAAAAAACAAGGGTATAAAGTGAGTCAAAGAGGCTATTTTGGTCGCATGGATGGCATCCGAATATTGCGGGATGGCAAAATTGAAGCTGCAGGCGATAAAAGAGGTGATGATAGCGTCGCAGGGTATTAGGGATCAGTACATTATACCGGTTTAATTAGTATTTTTACAAAAATCCTTTTTTTGCTAAAAAACAAGCTTACCATACTGAGAATTTTAATTGCGACAGTGGTAGGGCTACTCCTATTTTGCTATTTGTTATTATTGCTTCCTTGGGTACAAAATAAATTAATTACTCGCGTAGCCAGTAGTTTTGCAAAATCCATTGGAACGGAAGTTAAAATTGGACATGTTGGTTTTTCCTTATTTAATAGGATGGACCTTGAAGATATACTGATCAAAGATGAAAAAAACGACACTTTAGTTTATTCTAAAATAGCTAAGCTCAGATTGACTGACTTATACTTTTCTAATTCAGCGACTGTCATTCGATATGTTGGCTTAGAAGGTACCCGAATCTATTTAAACAGAACAACTCCAAAATGGAACTACCAGTTCTTATTAGACTACTTGAATAAAGACAGCTCCAATGAAAAATCATCCAATGTAGATATTAAGAAAATTGATTTAAGTGATTTTCGTTTTATTTTAGATGATCAATGGAATGGTGAAAAAACAGAATTAGCAGCAAAAAACCTGTTATTAAACATCAAGTTGTTTAATCAAGCGAAAAAGCAAATTGTTATTGACCAATTGATCGTCAATAAGCCGTTCATTAACCTTCACTCCTATGAAGGGAAAAATACTTCTTTACAAAAGGACACCAATCAACGTAATTCCAATCCTGCCCAATTAAACCCGAATGATTTAAATATTGTAGCTAACGAAATTCAAGTAATCAATGGAAAGTTTTTAATTGAATATGGCTTCGAAAAACCAGTCCCCTATTTTGACGGCGCACATATTCGTATGCATGATTTAAATGCACAAATTTATAATGCCACTTTGTCCAAGGATACCATCTCTGCAAAAGTTAATTTAAGTGTTAAGGAAAGATCCGGTATTGAAATAAAAAAATTAAGCACCCAATTTAAGTTGACTTCCCAATTAATGGAGTTTGCACAATTGTCATTAAAAACGAACAATAGCATTATTGGCCCTTATTATGCAATGCAATTCAAAAGCATTAAAAAGGATTTTAATAATTATGTGCAAAATGTGACCATGAAAGCGCACTTCGAAAATTCATTGATTGCTATTAAAGATATTGCCTATTTCACACCAACCTTAAATAATATTGATCAAAAAGTTAAAATGAGTTTTCATTTTAATGGTACTGTGGCTGATTTTGAGACCAAGGATTTAAATGCTATTTACAATAACTCAACAGTCAAGGGCAGCTTTAGTATGAAGGGCTTACCTAGTCTAAGAAATACACAGATTGATTTTAGCAATGTAAATGCAATTACAAATTATAAGGATTTATCCAACTGGATTCCTACTTTAAAAAATATCAAGGAAATAAAATTTGAAAAATTAGGTGCCGTTTTATTTGCTGGAAATTTTAAAGGAACTGTTTACGATTTTATTACCAAGGGGGAATTCAACACCGACCTAGGCTATGCGAATACAGAGATACGATTGCAGTTCCCATTAAATAAAGAACCTAGTTATGAGGGCATATTAAAAACAAGCCATTTTAATGCAGGTAAACTGCTTGACATAGCCTCTTTAGGCTTATTAAACTTCAACGGCAAAATCAAAGGCAGCTCCTTTGACCTGAATAAACAAAAAACCAATATACAAGGCAATATTGACTCCATTGCATGGAACAATTATAACTATACCCATATCACGACCAATGGCGATATTCAAAAAGGTGCTTACAATGGTAGCTTGCGGATTAAGGACCCTAATATTAATTTTATTAGCAATATTGAGGTTGATTTTAACCAATCCAAGCCTAAGATAAATGCCGTGGGCGATTTGCAAAACACCAACTTAAAAGAATTGGGATTTTCAAAAAATAAAATTCAACTGACGGGATTACTGGATATTAATTTTGATGGTGACAGCATTGATAACTTCATGGGGTATGCCAAATTTTACAATGGACAATTAAAAGGGGAACAATCAGTGGTGCGTTTTGATTCAATCACCTTGAATTCTACTATTGAAAAGGGAATTAAATATTTACGACTTGCCAGTGATGATATTAATGCGAACATATCAGGCAAATTCAATATCTCCCATTTATCTGCGAGTATCCAGTTTTTTATGCAACGCTATTTGCCAAGTTACATTCCTGCCCCATCCAATACTCCGGCCAACCAATTATTTGACATTCAAATTAAAACGAATTACATCGAGCCCTTTATTCGCATTTTTAATAGCTCTTTCTCAGGGTTCAACAACCTAAATTTAAAAGGCGCGATTAATACAGATAATAAAACACTAAAATTTAATGCCACAGTTCCATTTGCACAATGGCAGGATATGGCATTTAAAGGCGGTGTATTTACAGGAAATGGAAATAAGGATTCCATTCATTTACTTGTAAAAGCGAATAGTTACCAAATTACGGACAGCTTTAGCTTTGTTGACCCAATTATCAATATTCATACAGCGAATGATAAATCCAATATCCAAATAACTGCGACAAGTAATAATGCATTGCAGAATATAAATTTAGCAGGTGCTGTAAATACTTATTCTGATGGCCTAGCTATAAAGTGGAAGCCCTCCTATTTTTTATTAAATCAAAAAAGATGGGATATTAATAATGGTGGAGAAATTTCACTTCGAAAAAATAACATCTTCGCAAAAGGCGTAAAATTTTCACAAGGAATACAGGAATTATTATTAACTAGCGCAAAGGACAATAATCTGCAACTAGAACTTAATGATATTATTTTAGGCGACATCACTAAATTATTTTTCCGATACCCGCAATTGGAAGGCATTACCAATGGCACCGTTTATTTAAAAAATGTACTCGATAATTTTGAGCTCACTTCGGATATCAACATTGATCAATTTAGCTTTAACAACGAATTGCTTGGACTGACTAATTTAAATGCTGCTTATAATCATAAAACTGGTATTGTCCCTTTTTCATTTGACATTCCCAACAAAGCATATAATTTATCAGCAGAAGGTACTTACAACACCAAGGACAGCGCTAACCCACTAGATGCCACCTTGTATTTAAACCACTCTAAATTTAGCTTGGTGGAACAATTCATTGGTGGAGTGCTCACCAACTTGGATGGACAAGCAGATGGAAAAATTCATTTTGGCGGACGCATTGAAAACCCTGTATTATTAGGTTCTGCTAAAATTCAAGATGCTTCAATAAAAGTAGATTATACCAAGGTTCGTTATTTTATAAAAGAAGCAACCATTCAATTTACAAATGAAGGAATGGATTTTGGCAATATCCAACTGACTGATCAACTAAATCGAAAGGCTTTTTTTAAGGGTAAAATACTAAATGAGGGCTTCAAACATTTGACTTATGACCTTGAAATGAGTAGTCCTAAAATTGAATTGCTTAATATGGGGTCCGCTGACAACATCTATTTTTATGGTAACGCAGTTGGAAAAGCAGCTATGACCATTAAAGGCCCAGAGGAAAATATAAAAATGACCATCAGTGCGGATGTGAATGACAGCTCCCATTTATACATTCCAAATACCACCAGCAAGGAAGGTGGAAGCAACGACTTCATATTATTTAAAAAATATGGGAAAACAGGGGTAAAAAGTGCTGATGTTCCAACCTACAATTTATCGGTGGACTTAGACCTATCGGCCAACAATAAAACCAAAATTGATGTGATTTTAGACGAATTAACAGGCGATATCATCAAGGCGAAGGGAAATGGTCGACTAAAAATTAGAGCGGGTAATATTGAACCCTTAAGCATCAGAGGAAAATATAATATAGAATCGGGAAATTATGACTTTAACTTTCAGTCATTTATCAAAAAGCCATTTGAATTGATCCCCGAAATTGGAAATTATATTGAATGGACTGGCAATCCATATGATGCCGAAATTCATGTAGATGCCCGTTACACTGCCGATCGCATCAGTTTAAATGAGTTGGTGGGTAGCGCTAATTTTAGCAACGCGGTAAAATCGTATCGTGGAAGTGTTTATGTAATTGCTGCATTAAGAAACAAATTATTCCAACCAAACATTAAATTTAGCATTGCTTTCCCGCAAGGAAATCCGATTAGCTCCGATAATGAATTTTCTCAATTCATCACAAGATTAGAAAGAGACGAAAATGAAATTTTAAAGCAGGTTTCCTTCTTAATTGTATTTAACTCATTTGCGCCCGTTGGATTTAGTACAGGTAATAGTAATAACGCCTACAGTATGACCTCGATTGGCATCAATACCATATCACAATTGTTAACTAAAGAAGTGAATAAATCAGTGACGCATTTATTAAACAAAGTAACTGGCGATAATAGCTTACGATTTGATATTGGATCATCCGTCTATAATAGTGGAAATTTATTAGACCCTACTGGATCAGGCATTCCCATCAACGCCAATAAAATTGACCGTCAAAGAGTGAATTTAAAATTGGGCAGAAGCTTTTTAAATGACAAAGTAATTATTAATGTGGGTGGTGACTTGGATTTTAATGTTCGCAGCAGTACTAATATTCAGAATGATAATTTACAATGGTTGCCTGATTTAAATATTGAGTTTATCTTAACTAGGGACCGTAAATTAAGAGCAATTGTATTTAATAGAAATAGCCTTGATATTAATGGGTCTAGTTTGGGCCGTCGTAATCGACAAGGGGTAAGCATCTCCTACCGAAAAGATTTTGAGAAATTCTTATTTTAGTTCCGCAATAAAAAGAAATTATTTATTCGAATTCGCTACAAACCACTCTGTAGCCAAGGCGTATCCTTTTAATCCCAGGCCAACAATAGATCCAACTGACTTTGCAGTTACATGGGAAATTTTTCGAAAGTCCTCCCTAGCATGCACATTACTAATATGCACTTCAATAACAGGTGTTTTAATTGCAGCTACTGCATCACCAATGGCCACAGAAGTATGGGTATAGGCAGCTGGGTTTAATATAATGCCATCTTGGTTAAAACCATATTGTTGAATTGCATTAACCAACTCCCCTTCGATATTCGATTGGAAATAAGTGAAATTTACTTGCGGAAAATCTTTTTCCAACTGCGCAAAAAAATCATCAAAAGTTTCATTGCCATAAACTCCTGGCTCACGCATTCCTAATAAATTTAAATTAGGCCCGTTGATGATCGTAATATTTGGCATAGTTACAAATTGTAATACTTAAAAATGAAAGGATAAATTGAGTAGCAATTACCCTTTTATGATTGCAAGATTAATTAGTCTTCATTAAAGATACAAAATCATCAAATAAATACCTACTATCATGCGGACCTGGTGTAGCTTCAGGATGATACTGCACACTAAATGCTGGACGGTCATTCAACTTAATACCTTCAATAGAATCATCATTTAAATTCACATGTGATATAGTCACATTTGGATGCTTACGCACTGCTTCAGGATCCACACCGAACCCGTGGTTTTGCGTAGTGATTTCACATAAACCTGTGATCACATTTTTAACTGGGTGATTTAATCCACGATGACCATGGTGCATTTTGAAAGTAGGAATATCATTCGCAAGTGCTAATAATTGATGCCCTAAGCAAATACCAAAGACTGGTTTTTTCTCATTCAACAGTTCCTTAATTGTTTTGATTGCATAATCCATCGGTGCTGGATCACCAGGACCATTGGATAAAAAATATCCTGTAGGATTAAATGCCTTTAAGGTCGCAAAATCTGTTTTAGCAGGATGCACTCTTACATGCGCGCCTCTTTCTACCAAGCATTGTAAAATATGTTCTTTCACGCCAAAGTCTAAAACAGAAACTTTAATCGCTGAATTTTTATCACCTAATTCATACACTTCTTTGGTACTCACCGTACTCGCTAATTCAAGCCCATCCATACTAGGCACTTTAGCTAATTGTGCTTTTAATGCAGCCACATCTAAATTATCAGAGGAGATAATACAATTCATCGCACCCTGTTGACGTACATGCGCCACGAGCGCCCTTGTATCTAATCCTTCAATGGAGACAATATTATTATTAATTAAGTACTCATTCAAATTACCATCTGCCATTAAACGACTGTACTTCTCTTCTAAGTTGCGCCCAATTAACCCATGAATTTTTACTGATTTACTTTCAACGTCGGTTGATTTAACACCATAATTTCCCACATGAACATTATTCATGATAATGACTTGTCCCGTGTAACTCGGATCCGTAAATACTTCTTGGTAGCCTGTCATCCCCGTATTAAAACAAATCTCACCAGTCGTTGTACCAATTTTACCAAAAGCTTGACCGTGAAATACATTACCATCAGCTAAAACTAAAATTGCAGGTTGTGGAGTCATTATATTGGTGTTTTGTTATGCAAAAAAAGAAACAATTTTTTACTTTTCCATAATAACTTTTGAACATATTGTTTATTCCGCCTTTTAAGCCCATTTTAGGCAAAAAAAAGGCAAGACTGAAGTCTTGCCTTATATGTCAAATAGTGATGATCATTATTCAGCAGGTGTTGCTTCATCTGTAGCAGCAGGTGCTTCAGTTGTAGGTGCTTCTGCTTCAGCTGCTGCCTTTTTAGGCGCTGCTGGTGCTTTACTACGACGTGTTTTTTTAGCTGGTTCAGCTGCAGTCGCGATTGAATTACCGTAAATTTCATTGAAATCAACTAATTCGATCATTGCTTTTTCAGCATTATCACCTGGACGTATACCCAATTTGATAATTCTTGTATAGCCACCTGGACGTGTCGCAATTTTAGGCGCTACTACTGTAAATAATTCCTTAACAGCAGTTTTGTCGTTTAAATAGCTAAACACCACTCTGTGGTTATGCATAATTTCTTCCTTGTTCGCCGATTTTTTAGTTTTAGTAATCAATGGCTCAACATATTTTCTTAAAGCTTTCGCTTTTGCTAATGTTGTTACAATACGCTTGTGCGTAATAATTTGACAAGCAAGGTTCATTAATAAGGCATCTCTGTGTGCCTTTTTACGACCTAAGTTGTTTTGTTTGTCTCCGTGACGCATGACTTTTAAATTTTATCCTCACACCGTGTCAGGAATTGCGAGGTTTGAGCTTTCGCTCGGTTATAAATAGTGACCTACCCTAGCCTTAACGACTATTGTAAATCTAATTTGTCTAATCCTAATTTTCCTAAATCCATTCCAAAGCTTAATCCTCTTTCGATTAAAACTTGCTCAATTTCAGATAAAGATTTTTGACCAAAGTTTCTAAACTTCATCAAATCTTCTTGCTCATATTGAACTAGTTCACTTAAGCTATTAATTTTAGCAGCTTTCAAGCAATTGAATGCACGAACTGAAAGATCTAAATCTTCCAATGGTGTTTTCAATACTTTTCTTAATTGTAAAACTTGCTCATCCACTACATCTTCTTTCTTATCTTCTTTGTTATCAAAAGTGATATTCTCATCCGTGATAATCATTAAATGTTGAATCAAAATGCGAGATGCTTGTTTCACCGCTTCTTCAGGATGAATCGTACCATCTGTAGCAACATCTAAAATTAATTTTTCATAATCCGTTCTTTGTTCAACACGATAGTTTTCGATAGCGTATTTAACATTTTTGATTGGGGTATGAATTGAATCAATAGCGATATAGCCAAATGGCATTTCTTTTAATTTATTTTCTTCAGAAGGAATGTAACCACGGCCTTTGCTGATGGTTAATTCAATCTCTAATTTCGCAGTTGAATCCATCGTACAAATGACTAATTCAGGATTCATTACTTGAAATTGTTGAGAAGCATCACCAATATTACCTGCATTAAATTCACTGCTTCCTTTGATAGAAATAGTGATTTTTTCTGAAGAAACATCTTGGTCAGCTTTACGCTTAAAACGAACTTGCTTTAAGTTCAAAATTATTTCAGTAACATCTTCAGTAACCCCTTTCAAAGTAGCAAACTCATGGTCCACTCCTTCAATTTTGATACCTACTATTGCAAAGCCTTCTAATGAGCTTAATAAAACTCTTCTTAAAGCATTACCTAAAGTTAAACCAAAGCCAGGCTCTAATGGACGGAATTCGAATTGTCCTTCAAAGTCGTTTGCTTTTTGTAAAACAATTTTATCTGGTTTTTGAAAACTTAATATAGCCATGTCAATTTATTTTTTATTTGAATCTTCCTAGTGGAAGAAATTTTGTTATTGCTTACTACTTAGAATACAATTCGACGATTAATTGCTCCTTAATATTTTCAGGAACAGCTTCACGCTCAGGCATGGTGATGAAAGTACCTGTATTGGTATTTTCATTCCAATCTACCCAACTGAATTTTGTATTTTTTCCGCGTTGTTTGCTAACGATTGAAGTGTTATGCGCACTCTTTGGACGATAAGCAATAACATCACCTGGGCGACATGTGTAAGAAGGTACATTGGTCACTTCACCGTTAACAGTGATGTGCTTGTGTGATACCAACTGACGTGCTTCAGGACGACTCGCTGTTAATCCCATTCTGTAAATGGTATTGTCCAAACGTGATTCTAATAATTTGATCAAGTTTTCACCTGTAACACCTTTAATACGAGAAGCTTCCTCAAATGTTTTGCGGAATTGACGCTCTAATACACCATAGGTATATTTTGCTTTTTGCTTTTCTCTTAACTGTAATGCATACTCTCCTAATTGCTTACGCTTGCGTTGTGCGCCGTGTTGGCCTGGAGGGTTGCTGTTTTTGCCTAACCATTTAGCGTTTCCTAAAATAGGTTCGCCGAAAATGCGACAAATTTTTGTTTTGGGTCCTGTGTAACGTGCCATAATTCTTGTTTGTGATTTTTTAGTGACGGTACATCATCAGTAAAAATCTAAAATGAATGATATACCCTTTTTATAAAATATAAATAATTAAACTCTTCTTTGTTTTGGAGGACGACATCCGTTATGTGGCATAGGCGTCACATCGCGAATACTTGTTACCTCGATGCCTGATTGTGAGATAGAACGAATCGCACCTTCACGTCCAGATCCTGGACCTTTCACAAATACATCTACTCTTTTCACACCAGCATCTAATGCAACTTTCGCTGCGTCAGCTGCTGCCATTTGCGCTGCATATGGGGTGTTCTTTTTAGAACCTCTGAAACCCATTTTACCAGCACTGCTCCAGCTAATTACTTGGCCTACTTTGTTGGTAAAAGAAATGATTAAATTGTTGAAAGTAGCATTGATACGAACTTCACCCGATGCATCAATTTTTACGACTCTTTTTTTAGAAGCCGCTTTTGCACTGTTTTGTGCTTTGATTGGTTTTGCCATTTTTTTTGAGGTATGCTCTTTTTAAGGAGCGGTTATTTAAATTGAAATTCCGCCGAAGCGGAAACCAACACAATCTCCCCTGTTTCCAGGATCTAATTGCTATTGGATTTTTATAACAAAAGGAAGTAAGCTAATAAATCAGCAAACTTCCTTTAGGTATTATTATTTCTTAGCCACTTTCTTCTTACCAGCAACTGTCTTACGCTTACCCTTACGAGTACGTGAGTTAGTTTTAGTTCTTTGTCCACGCACTGGTAAACCTTTTCTGTGACGCAATCCACGGTAACATGCAATATCCAATAAACGCTTAATGCTCATTGAAACTTCACTTCTTAACGCACCTTCTACTTTGAATTCAGCGTTGATGATATTACGAATAGCAGTTTGCTCATCATCATTCCACTCATTTACTTTTTTATCATAACTGATAGCAGCTTTGTCTAAAATGTATTGAGCAGTTGAACGTCCTATTCCAAAGATGTACGTTAACCCTATTTCTCCTCTTTTGTTTTTTGGTAAATCGATACCGGCGATACGAGCCATATTTTAAAACTTATTTTGTTTTTGTTAAAATGAATTTCTAATAATAAAAATTATCCTTGTCTTTGTTTAAAACGAGGATTCTTTTTGTTGATTACATATAACTTTCCTTTGCGCTTCACGATCTTGCAATCAGTACTTCTTTTTTTGATAGATGCTCTAACTTTCATCTTTTATTTTTTAATATTTATTATCAACTATTTTTTAATCTAAACCCATACAAATCAATCCTATACTCAATTTCTACAGCACCTTTTTACTTATGTCTGAAATTGATTCTTCCTCTTGTCAAATCGTAAGGACTCATTTCCAAACCCACTTTATCCCCAGGCAAAATTCTGATATAGTGCATACGCATCTTACCAGAGATCGTTGCCAAAATTTCATGTCCATTTTCTAACTTAACTCTGAACATGGCATTGCTCATAGCTTCTATAATTACTCCATCTTGTTTAATCAGCGGTTGTTTTGACATACTTATTTTGGGGTTGCAAAGATATGGAAATGAATGGAATTATGAAAAATTCACCCCGAAATATTGAAAAAAGCCCAAAATAAAAGGAGAAGCGCAACTTCTCCTTTTTAATATATTGATATTCAATACTTTACATGTTACATCCCAGGGAACCAAGGACGGCCCACCCCTGCCTTAAACGGCCAAGGTGTCATTAAAAGGATGAATACTAACGCAAGAAGGTATAAAACCTGGGTTAAACCCGCTTTTCCTGACTTTTTATAACGAATATGTCCAATGGTGATCAAAATAATGGCTATAATCATCGTGAACGCATGCTCCATCCCCCAAAAACGACTCACTGAATCACCCATCACTGTTTTCATTCCGGCAGTTTGAATCGCCTTGAAACCCAATAAGCTGCTTACAAAATATTGGTACAACCCAATTAATAATGTGGTATGCGATGCAATGAATAAAATTTTGCTTGTTTTAAGGGCATCTTGTTTTACAAATAATTTGTAAATGCTCCATAAAAGGGTAATCAGAATCACCCATCTTAAAATATTATGCAAGTGTAATAAACCAGTATTCATAATAATTGATTTGTTTGAGTAGCTAAAATACAACTTTATCTACAAACCTATTAATCCACCCAATCCGCTACAAATAAATTGGTATCTCTGGTTCCTCCATTATTTCTATTAGAAGAGAACATAATTCTTTTACCATCTGGGCTAAACATCGGAAAAGCATCAAACCCTTTATCACGGCTAATTTTTTCAATGTTATTGCCCTCCAAATCCATTAAATACATATTGAAAGGAAATCCGTATTTGTATTCGTGGTTACTACAAAAAATGATATGCTTTCCATCAGGGGTAAAATTAGGTGCCCAATTGGCTTGCCCTAAATTGGTGATTTGTTTCGCGTTGGACCCATCAGCATCCGCAATAAACACTTCCATTTTAGTCGGTGCTACTAAACCTTCAGCTAATAAGGATTTGTATTCTGCCACTTCCGCTGGCGTGGAAGGGCGACTCGCGCGCCAAACAATTTTTTTACCGTCTGGGCTAAACCAAGCGCCCCCATCATAACCTAAAGTATTAGTCACTTTCTTTTCTTTCCCTGTAGCCAAGTTCATGACATATAAATCCAAGTCGCCGTCTTTATCACTACAATAAATCATGCGCTTACCATCATAGGATAAAGTTGCTTCCGCATCATATCCTTTTGCATTGGTTAATTGCTTCACTACTATCCCATTGGTATCGGCCATGAAAATATCATAGGTATTATATAAGGGCCAAATGTATTTGTTGCCATACTTCGCACGATCCACTGGTGGCGGGCAATCATTACCTCCGCCTTTTGTAGAAGCATAAATAATATGTGCCCCATCTTTTGTAAAATAGCTACAAGTAGTGCGACCCATGCCCCCACTAATTGATTTATATGTAAATGGGGTTGTATTGTTATCGGGAACTAAACCCATGAAAATTTGATCGCAGTTAACGCCTTCCTTTGGATTGGATCTTTGGAATGTAATGCGCTTATTGTCAAAACTCCAATACGCTTCCGCATTGTCTCCCCCGTTGGTTAGCTGAATTACATTTTTAAAATGGGGCTCACCTGCAAATAAAATAGAATCATTTTGATTAAATGCAGTTATACAACTTAATAATCCTGCTAAAAATAGTATTGGCTTTTTCATACACATATATATTGACCGCAAAAGTAATTGCAAGATTTTTAAAACAACTGACTTTGGTCAGTGAATTTGATTTTATAAAAAAAATGACAAAAAAATGACAGTGTCTAAAAAAATCAGGACCTTTGATTCAAATTTACACAATGACCATCATTGCACCCTCCCTATTAGCCGCCGACTTTTTACATTTAGGTAATACCTGTGAGATGTTAAATAAGAGTGAAGCAGAATGGTATCATTTGGATGTGATGGATGGTAGCTTTGTTCCTAATATTAGTTTTGGTTTACCCATTATTGAACAAATAAGAAAAGCAACCACCAAGGTTTGCGATGTACATTTAATGATTGTACATCCTGAAAAATATATTGAAGCATTTAAAAAAGCAGGGGCAGATATTTTAACTGTGCATTATGAAGCCTGCCCTAATTTATTAGACACCCTTGCCCAAATAAAAGCCCATGGCATGAAAGCGGGTGTTGCTATAAATCCCGATACTGACATTCAAGTTTTAAAAGAATTTATTTCTGAAATTGATCTTGTTTGTGTGATGAGTGTATTCCCTGGTTTTGGCGGCCAAAAATTTATTGAAGGCACTTATGAAAAAGTGACCACTTTAAAATCAATCATCCAAAATGCAGGCGCAAAAACTTTAATTGAAATTGATGGTGGTGTTAGCGAAACTAATGCTGCCGCTTTAGTTACTGCAGGGGCCGATGTACTGGTTGCAGGCACTACTGTTTTTAAAGCAGCGGATCCAATAAAAACAATTTCCGCATTGCGCAATTGTTAATTCGCAAAAACAATTACTTCTTTCTGTTTTAATAATTAAGTGTATTATCCCTTAAAATTAAACGCTTTCAATTATTTCATACGTTGGGAAGCATCCCCTTTTAATATACCAAAATGAACAGAATATTATCATTTTAGTAATGCACATTTGTGCGTATTTATTTATTGTTTTTTATATCTCCTTTTTCTAAATTGTGTTAGGCAGATTATTTTATACTACTAACCCTTTAAAACTAATCCCATTGAGTGAAGCAATCATCAACCTAGAAACCGTTAACCCTATTGAGTTTTTCGGCGTGAACAACAGCAAGTTTGATATTTTAAAAAAGAAATTTCCATTATTAAAAATTTTATCAAGAGGCACCCAAATAAAACTAAGTGGTGCACCAGAACAAATTGATTTGGCGAAAGAAAAAATTGAACTCATCATTCAATACATGGAACGCAATGGTCATTTAAGTGAAAATTATTTTGAACAAATTTTAGGCGGAGATGACGCAGAAATTATTGACAATTTTGTAGAGCAAAATCCCAATGAAGTATTGGTATTTGGGCCTAATGGAAAAACAGTACGCGCGCGCACAGCGAATCAAAAAAAGATGGTACAAGCAGCTGACAAAAACGATATCGTATTTGCTATTGGACCCGCAGGTACTGGTAAAACCTATACTGCCGTTGCACTTGCGGTACGTGCATTAAAAAACAAATTGGTTAAAAAAATTATTTTAACAAGACCCGCCGTTGAAGCCGGAGAAAGTTTGGGATTTTTACCTGGTGATTTAAAAGAAAAAATTGATCCTTATTTACGTCCATTGTATGATGCATTGGATGATATGATACCCGCAGATAAATTAGGTTACTACATGACCACACGCACTATTGAAATTGCACCACTTGCTTACATGCGCGGAAGAACTTTGGATAATGCATTTATCATTTTAGATGAATCACAAAATGCCAACGATTTGCAAATTAAAATGTTTTTAACGCGTATCGGTTCCAATGCAAAAGCAATCATTACAGGCGACCCTACCCAAGTGGATTTACCGCGCAATCAAAAAAGTGGCTTAGAAAAAGCATCCCGCATTTTACAAAACATCGAAGGAATAGCACATATTCAACTAGACGAAGAGGATGTAGTAAGACATAAATTGGTTAAAGCAATTATTAAGGCCTACGAGAAGGAAAGGGAAAATGAAACTGAAAATTCCTATCACCGCTAAATAATGAAGAAATTTGAAAGATTTCTATAACATATAAATATTTTAAATAATATATATACTGCTTATTTTAAACAAAGTAATAATTTGTTAACAAAAACATAAATTAAGTAATCAAATTATTTTGTTTCTTTGCATCACTTAAACAAACAATTATATGTCAAGTAAAAAATTACTACATTTTATCGTAGCGATGTTATTGTTACCTGTTTTGACTTTTGCGCAAAACACTACTGGTAGCTTAACTGGATCTGTAAAAGCCGATAATGGCGAAATTCTTGTAGGGGCAACTGTAACTGTATTACATGTGCCTACTGGAACTGAATACAAAGTACAAACAAGAAAAACAGGTGCTTTTGATATAAGTAACATGCAACCTGGTGGACCTTACACTATTTCAGTTTCTTATGTAAATTACCAAACTGAAAAAAAGGAAGATATTTATATCAACTTAGGTGACGCTGCTCGTGTAGATGTTGTGTTATACAATAAAGCTGCAAAATTAGCGGACGTTACTGTTAGAGCAACGCGTAACGCTTCTGATTTATCAGTAAGAGGTGGAACACAAACTACCATCGGTCGTGATAAAATTGAAAACTTACCAACTGTTGGTCGTAATTTACAAGATTTTTTACGCTTTACCCCTTCTGTTAAATTATTAGGTGGTACTGGCGGATTAACTGGTATTTCAATTGCTGGTCAAAATAATCGTTTTAACTCTTTCTATATTGATGGTGCTGTTAACAATGACCAATTTGGTTTGAGCGCAAGTGGTACAAATGGTGGTCAAACTGCAGTAGGTCCTATTTCAATGGATGCGGTTGATCAAATTCAAGTAATGGTTTCTCCATTTGACGCTTCTATTGGTAACTTCACTGGTGGTGGTATCAACGCTACAACAAAAGGTGGAACTAATACCACCACTGGAACAGATTATAGCTTTACACAAAACCAAGATTTAACGGGTAAAACGCCAACAGGTTTAAAATCTGCTGCTACAAACTTGAACCCATTCAGTGCTAAAACAATGGGTGCTAGTGTAGGTGGTGCGATTG
>CAJBLA010000015.1 GCA_903953815.1 uncultured Bacteroidota bacterium
AAATACTTATTACCATGGCGCGCAAGTTTTATTGCGTACCACCGATATGGGAAAAACTTGGACCGAAGCTTCTCCTGATTTAACAAGAAATGAAAAAGCCAAACAAGGAAAACCAGGCGGACCTTATACCAACGAAGCAGTGGGTGCAGAAAACTATGGTACATTAAGCTATGTGATCGAATCCCCAAATGAAAAAGGGGTTATCTATACAGGAAGTGATGATGGTTTTGTGCAATTAACTAAAGATGGCGGTAAAACATGGAAAAATATAACGCCAGCAGGACTTGCGGAGTGTTTGATTAATTCCATTGAAGTTTCTCCCTTTGATAATGCAACAGCCTACATAGCAACCACAAGATATAAGTTTGATGACCATACGCCTGGATTATATAAAACAACAGATTATGGAAAAACATGGACAAAAATTAATACAGGAATTGCTACAAACGCATTTACAAGAGTCATTAGAGAAGATACCAAAGTAAAAGATTTATTATTTGCAGGCACTGAATTTGGTGTTTACATTTCACGCAATGGAGGAAAAAACTGGATGCCATTTCAATTAAATTTACCGAATACACCTATTACTGATTTACGCATTCATCAAGATAACTTAATAGCGAGCACCTCTGGCAGATCATTTTGGATATTAGATGATTTAAATTTATTTAGACAATATAAAAAAGATACCAATAATGCGCTATTGTATCAACCCACCAACGCCTACCTTGCGAATGGCTATAGTGAATTAGACCAAAACAACGAAGAGTTTAATGGTAGTAAAATGTTTGAAGGTGTGAATCCAGCAACAGGTGTCGTTCTTTATTATCAGCTTCCTGCTTTAAAAGAAAAAGAAGTGGTTACTTTAGAAATAAAAGATGCGGCAGGAAATATAATTAGAAAGTTTAGTTCTACATCGGAAGCAGACAACAAAATTGGTGGACGTCGCAGTCCGAGGGAGCCGAAACTAAGCACAAGCAAAGGATTAAATCGTTTTGTGTGGGACATGCGTTATCCAAGCATACCAACCATTCCAGGTGTTTTCATTGAAAGTAGTTTTAGGGGTCACAAAGCAATACCTGGCAACTATACTATAACATTGAAAGCAGGTGCGCAAACAAATAGCACAACAGCTACAATTTTAGCCAATCCATTATATCAAGTAGGCGAAAATGATTACAAAGAATTTGACGCATTAATGAAACAAATGGAAGGAGAAGTTATTACGATGCATTCCATGATTCTTGATTTATATGAAAGTAAAAATCAATTGGAAGGCGTATTAAAAAACTTACCGGCTGAGGATAAATACAGTGCTGTAAAAGCGAAAGGAGATGCGGTTGTTCAGCTATTAAAAGCGTGGGATGAGGATATGATACAACGCAAATCAACAGCGTATGATGATGTTGAAAATTTCCCAAATAAGTTTACTGCAGAGTATATGTTTATGGTCAATCAAAATGAAAGCGATATTCCAAGAGTAAATCAACCTGTACTTGATTTATTGAAAGAATATACCCCTAAATGGGAGGCATTAAAAGCAAGAGGACTTGACTTAAAAAATAATATACTCCCTGCTTTAAATAAACAATTGTGGGAGGCTGGCGTTGGCGCAGTTTGGATAAAATAAGAAGCAATTGAATTAAAACTTCACGCTTGTTGAAACAAACAGGCAATACTCAGGCCAAAGCCCAAACTTACGCGTTAAGTTTGGGCTTTTCCTTTACAGGATACCCAATAAATAAGTAAATTTGCTATCATACTATAGACTACATTATTAATTAGGGAAATGAAGGGCAAACTACAAAAGCTATCTACACTACTACAAGGCGAATTTTACGACGATACCACCATGCGAACGCTTTATGCTACAGACGCATCGGCCTATCGTGAAATGCCATTGGCAGTTGCCATTCCAAAAACAAAAGAGGATATTCAAACTTTAATTCAGTTTGCCAGAGAGAATAAAACAAATTTAATTCCTCGTACTGCGGGCACTTCATTAGCGGGACAAGTTGTGGGGAGCGGGATAATAGTAGATGTATCAAAGCATTTTACAAAAATCATTGAATTAAACGAAAAAGAATCATGGGTTCGTGTTCAGCCCGGTGTCATCAGAGATGAGTTGAATTTATTCTTACGACCTTATGGATTGTATTTTGGACCGGAAACATCTACGGCCAATAGGGCAATGATTGGTGGTATGGTTGGAAATAATTCCTGTGGATCTAATTCAGTGATCTATAGAAGTACGCGTGAACATTTATTAGCGGTAACTGCTTTTTTAAGTGACGGCAGTGAGGTTGTTTTTAAGGCATTATCATTAGATGACTTTCATGCAAAGTGCGAGTTACCAACTTTAGAGGGCACGATATATAAAAGCATGCGAAGCATGTTAAGTAATTACGACAACCAGGTTGAAATAAAAAAAGAGTTTCCAAAAAAATCGGTAGAGCGGAGAAATACGGGATATGCAATTGATGTATTAGTGGATACGGCACCATTTACAGCAGGTGGAGATGATTTTAATTTTTGTTCACTCATTGCCGGATCGGAAGGCACGCTCGCGTTTATCACAGAAATTAAATTACACTTAAACCCATTACCTGAAAAGGAAATTGGATTACTATGTGTGCACTTTAATAGTATTGACGAAGCTTTACGTGCGAACTTAATTGGATTAAAATACAGTCCATCGGCGAGTGAATTAATTGATCACTATATATTAGAATGTACCAAAGAAAATATTGAGCAAAGTAAAAATAGATTTTTTGTACAAGGTGATCCTGGTGCCATATTAGTAATTGAGTTTACAAAAGCTACCCGCGCCGAAATCACAGAATTGACCAATCAAGTGGAAGCAGAGATGCGTGCAGTTGGCTTGGGGTATCACTTCCCCGTATTATTTGGCACAGACACCAAAAAAATATGGACCTTACGAAAAGCAGGGCTAGGACTTTTAGGAAATTTACCGGGCGATGAAAAAGCGGTGCCAGTGATTGAGGACACCGCCGTGGATGTAGCCGACTTACCTAATTATATTCGTGATTTTAATGAAATATTAGTGAAGCATAATTTACATGCGGTACATTATGCGCATGCAGGATCAGGTGAAATACATTTGCGTCCAATTATTAATTTGAAAACGGTGGAAGGAAATGAATTATTTCGAACCATCGCACAAGAAGTAGCCACGCTGGTAAAAAAATACCAAGGCTCTTTGAGTGGTGAACATGGAGATGGGCGATTAAGGGGTGAGTTTATAAAACAAATGGTAGGTGAAAAAAATTATGCGTTATTAAAAACGGTAAAATACACTTGGGATGCAGACAATATTTTTAATCCGAATAAGATAGTGGATACCCCGCCCATGAATAGCATGTTAAGGTATACCCCCGGTCAGTTTACCCCCGAATTCAAAAGCATATTTCGATTCCACCAACAGGATATACTCCAACATGCCGAACAATGTAATGGCTCTGGCGATTGTCGCAAAACACATTTGTCGGGAGGGACTATGTGTCCTTCGTTTATGGCAAGTAAAAATGAAAAAGATACGACCAGGGCGCGGGCAAATATCTTAAGAGAATTTTTAACCAATTCAGATAAATTAAATCGCTTTGACCATAAAGAAATTTATGAGGTGATGGATTTGTGTTTGAGTTGTAAAGCATGTAAGTCAGAGTGTCCATCCAATGTGGATGTGGCTAAATTAAAAGCAGAATTTTTACAACAATATTACGACGCCAATGGGGTGCCGTTCCGTTCAAAATTAATTGCCAATTTTACAACAGCTGCAAAACTGGCCTCCCTATTTCCTAGTTTATATAATTTTATTATTAGTAATGTGATCACCGGATCGGTGATTAAAATATTATCAGGGTTTGCGATCAAAAGATCCATGCCAAAAATATCAAAAGTCACTTTAGAAAATTGGTTCCAAAAAAATTATACCTCCATCAACAAAAATGGAAATAAAAAGGTGTACTTGTTTTGTGATGAGTTCACCAATTACAATGATGCGGAAATTGGAATAAAGGGGATTTTATTATTAGAAAAGTTAGGCTATGAGGTTTTATTACCCAAGCAGGTAGAAAGCGGTCGGGCTTGGCTTTCCAAGGGTTTATTAAGACAAGCAAAAAAAATTGCCAATCAAAATATTGAACTATTGGGCGGCATCGTAACCAATGAAATTCCATTGATTGGTATTGAGCCTTCAGCTATTCTTACTTTCAGAGATGAATATCCTGATTTGGCGGATGATCATAATGTAGCATCAGCAAATGCATTAGCTAAAAATGCTTTTTTAATTGACGAATTTATTGCCAATGAAATTACCAAAGGGAATATTCAAACACAAGCATTTACTAAAAACGCAAGGCTCATTAAATTACATGGTCACTGTCAACAAAAGGCAATAGCATCAGTAGCTCCCACCCAAGCCATACTTTCCTTCCCGGAAAATTATAAAGTAGAAGTAATTCCATCTGGTTGTTGTGGCATGGCTGGATCCTTTGGCTATGAAAAAGAACATTATGATTTATCCATGCAAATTGGGGAATTGGTTTTATTGCCTGCAGTCCGTAATCAATTAAGCGATACCATCATTGCAGCACCAGGTACTAGTTGTAGACATCAAATAAAAGATGGTGCCCAAAAAATAGCATTACATCCTGTTGAAATATTATTTGAAGCTTTGGCTTAGTTGGATTTTAAATTTTCAACAAAATAAGGATAGGATTATCAATAAGATTGGCTGAGC
>CAJBLA010000016.1 GCA_903953815.1 uncultured Bacteroidota bacterium
CATAATCACGGCCAACATTGAATCTAAAAGTCCATTACCGCTGAATCCTAAATTAATAGTTTCCCTTTGTAAGCCGCGTTCAATGATTGCTGGATAAGCCATGCCACTGCGCATTGCCGAAGCACCTTGCACAATACTAGTACCATAAAATACAATTGGTTTTTTATTGGCAAAAACGGAATTGGTCACATGTTGAATCATTGCATTTGAATCAATGCCTATTACTACAGAATCAGTAGTTTCATAGTCAGGGAGATACATTAAAAATTGTTTAACACCGCCATCCAAACCTTTAATGATGGATGCCTCTTGATATACTGGGTTGTTGGGTTTTCCAATACCCACATAATACCATTGATTATTATCCATCGCATATAAATCAACACCCTTAACTAGTGTAGCCGCTACATGCGGGTAGCTTGCCTTATCTCCAGTTTTCCACTTTGCGCTTATTTGTTTTGAATTGGATTCAAAATAAATAGCAATGCCTGTAGAGTTGGTACTAAATTGCCAAACCGGCTTTCGCAATAGCGATTCCAAACTATCTGGGAAACGATGATAAGTAGTTTGATTCGGGAAAGGCCTTCCTAAAATAGTAAGTCCTTGAATGGTATGAAATTTTATTGGCGGCTGTGCCCCACTTATAAAAGCAAAAAGTAGTGCAGCAAATAATAACTTATATTTTTTCATGTTTTAAACTTTGCAGTCTAAATATAATAAAAAAATATGCGAAATTCAATCTAATAAATGGACGCAAGCAAATGCCTAACTAAACAGATAGGCAATATCATCTTTGGTTAAAGATTTTACAAAACCGTCTTCATCTGAAATCAAATCCTTCGCCAAGGAGCGTTTGCGATCCTGTAATTTTAAAATCTTATCCTCTACCGTATCATTACAAATCATACGATATGCAAATATATTTTTCGTTTGCCCAATACGATGCGTTCGATCAATAGCTTGTTGTTCTACTGCCGGATTCCACCAAGGATCAACAATGTATACATAATCAGCAGCAGTTAAGTTTAATCCCACGCCACCTGCTTTCAATGAAATCAGGAATACCCTACAATTATCATCATTTTGGAAACGTTCAATAGCACGTTCTCTTTCTTGAATGGAACTACTTCCATCAAAATACTCGTAATCAATGCCCAATTTGGTTAGCTCTTCTTTAATTAAAGCAAGCATGCCTAGGAATTGAGAGAAGACCAATGCCTTATGCCCACCAATATTCTCAGCAATTTCACGCGTAAGCTCATCTAACTTGACAGATGCGTTCGGATAATTCTCCTCTTTTAAAATAGCAGGGCTATCACAAATTTGACGGAGTTTCATTAAACCTTGCAAAATGGATAGTTGTGATTTTTGAATTCCTTTTTCTTCCACCATGCCTATTAACTTATCTCTATAATCATTACGATAGGCTTCATAAATTTTTCTTTGCTCATCCCCCATCTCACAATACAATACCATTTCTTGTTTTTCTGGCAAATCCTTTGCCACCTGCTCCTTGGTTCGTCTTAAAATGAATGGGAAAACCGATTTTCTTAAATGTTCTTTTTGTTCCTTCTCATCAAATTTATCAATCGGCATTGAAAAATTATGTTTGAAGTATTCAATCGAACCCAACATACCTGGGTTTAAAAAATTCATCTGTGCATAAATATCAAATGTGTTATTTTGTAATGGCGTACCACTTAAACACAATTTATTTTTCGCCTTTAACAAGCAAGCTGCTTTTGTTACTTTACTAGAAGGATTTTTAATCGCTTGACTTTCATCTAAAATCACATAATCAAAATCAACCTCCACAAACATTTTAATATCACTTCTCAAGGTACCGTAGGTCGTAATGATCACTTCAATTTCTTCCTTCACTACTTGTTTACGACTACGCGTCCCACCATGGTGTATTTGATAGGTTAAAGTAGGCGTAAACTTTTTTAATTCATTTTGCCAATTGTATAATAACGTGGTTGGACAAACGACTAAGGCAACAAGTTTGCCATTTTTTTCTTTCAAGTGCTGCAAGAAAGATAAGGTTTGAATTGTTTTCCCCAAACCCATATCATCTGCCAAAATGCCACCCCATTGCACATCATGCAAATAATTTAACCATTGAAATCCACTCACTTGATAAGGGCGTAAGATAGGTGACAAATGCGCTGGTGGCGCAATATCAGTAATCGCATAACGTTCCCTGATTTTTTCATACTTCCCTTCTAACTGGAATATTAATTCTTCCTCATCTCTTTGTTGGTATAATTCATCAAGTATTGAAAAATGATACTTGCTTAATTTAAGATTATCTGTTTTTCCTTCACCTACTTTAAATAGTAAAGAATATTTATTTAACCATTTCTCAGGCAACAAACCTAAACTACCATCTTTTAAAGGAACAAACTGTTGCTTATTGGCAAGCATATTTTTAATATCCTGTACGCTTACTTTTTGATCACCAAAGGAAATTTCAACCTTAGCATCAAACCAATCGGTATTGCTACTAATATATAATCTGGTAGAAGGCTTGGCAGTGTTAAACTTAAATTGCTTTAAAGTTTCCGTACCAAATAGGGGTATTTGTTTTTCTCTTAAAGTATCTATGAAAAGGAAAAACCAATTATTTTTTAAAACTTCCGCGCCTTTAAGAGACAATACATTGCCTTGATTAAATCGTACAAATCCAGAATGCAATTGCTCGATATCATTCATCAAAGTCCGCTCTGTTGCTAGATCTCTTTCAAGTATGACAATTTTATCCCCTACTTGTTGGATCACCGAAGGACCATCTTCTTTGTGGACAATAATATCATTATAAACAAACAAAGGTTCAAAATGTAAAAACTGCGTATCCTCTTTTAGGAAAATTTGCAAGGAAGGCTTCACGCCCCTTAATTTAACTTGCGCTACATTGCCTAATTCTACCTTATATTGTTTGGACAAAGGCAACAAGGTATTTTGTAAATAACTAGGCCATGCTTCAAGTGTTATTTCATGACAGCCTGAAGGTAAAAATTGTTCCACCCAATTCACATCGTCCTTTGATTTCCAACAAAAAAATTGGTGGTGATACTGAAAGATAAAGTGCGATTTTGCATGATTTTCTTCCACAGGAATTATTCCATCCGGTAAATTCACATGCGCATATACCAAATAGCGATCCGCCTCCTTCTCCACTTTAAATCCTGGCTGAATATTCGCAAAAACTAATTCAGCTTTTTGCAAGTTAGCGGTGGTAAAGGGTTTATTATGCGGAATAAAAAAGCTAAAAGGATGTTCCGATAAATCCTTCCACAATTTTTCAATTTTAGGATGTAGATATTCTTGAATATGCCCCTTGGTATCCTCAGACAAACTTGATTCATCTGCATTAATGACAGTATCCCAAATACCGCCAAAGGGTGAGTTTTTATTGATATACTTTGTTAACTCCGCTGTTTGTAATTTACGTACCAACTGTAACAACAACTTATCTTCCTCTTTAATTTCATCTGGAATGACAAACTTTGCAATATCTAATTTTTCTACCTTACCCACATAGGAAGTGCCTTGTTCATTTACTTCTCCCTTAATGACATTGAAATGAATAAAAGGATATTCCGTAGGATGATGTTGCATCACAAGCCCTAATCGCTCAATGGTTTTTTGCGGCGCCTCTTTGGGATCTTCTAATTCTTCAATATCCCAATCATTTCCTAGTGGTCGCTTAAATGTTACGCGACTTGGTTCCTCATTAATTTTTTTAATATTGGGATCCAATACTTTCAAAAACGGTTTTCCATCATGATAAATAAATTCAAATTTATCTCTGGTATCATCCTCCAAGCTATAGCCATACAAAGCCAATAGCTTATTTTTTTCACGATCCCAATTACG
>CAJBLA010000017.1 GCA_903953815.1 uncultured Bacteroidota bacterium
ATTCTTAGCAATTTCAACCACAGTATTATCATAAAAATATAAACCAGGCACCGCGTAATTTGACTTAGGCTGCTTTGGTTTTTCTTCTAAAGAAAGTGCATTGTTGTTTTCGTCAAACTCCACCACACCATAACGCTCAGGGTCATTCACTTCGTAAGCAAATACCGCTGCGCCATCCAAATCGTTAAAGGATTGTACTAGTTTACTAAAGCCAGCGCCATAAAAAATATTGTCTCCTAATACCAATGACACTTTATCCTTACCAATAAAATCAGCACCAATCACAAATGCTTGTGCTAAACCATTCGGCACGGCCTGTACTGCATAACTAAATTTGCAACCTATTTCAGCACCATCACCAAGTAATCTTTTGAATTGATCATTGTCTTCGGGTGTAGTGATAATCAATACTTCCTTGATACCTGCTAACATCAACACTGACAATGGATAATAGATCATTGGCTTATCGTAGATAGGCATTAATTGCTTGCTAATCCCTTTGGTGATTGGATACAATCTTGTACCTGATCCACCTGCTAATATAATTCCCTTCATACTATTTTTATTTCTGTGTTAAAGGCTCGCCGCATACTGCGCAAAGCTGCCTAATGTTTTGTCTTTTTCTGAAAAAATTAATTCCGAACTTGGTAATTTCCAATCAATATTTAAATCAGCATCATTGTACATAATACCTACTTCATTGCCTGGCTCGTAAAATTTATCTACTTTATAAAAGAAAGTAGCATATTCACTTAGCACAACAAATCCGTGCGCAAAACCTGCAGGCACAAAAAATTGTTTGTGGTTATCTGCAGTTAATTCAATGGCAACATGTTGTCCAAAGCTTGGAGAACCTTTTCTTAAATCCACGGCAACGTCTAGCACAGCACCTTCTAAAACTCTAACTAATTTTGCTTGAGCAGCAGCGCCTTTTTGCATATGCAGTCCTCTTAATACGCCTTTAGTAGAACGTGATTGATTGTCCTGCACAAATTCAATATCCAATCCTGTAGCCACTTTAAAGTCCCTACTGTTATAGGTTTCAATAAAATAACCACGCGCATCGCCATGCACTTTATCGTGTATAATAAAACAATCTTTCAATGGGGTTTCTTCTATAGTCATTATCTGTTCGTATACATTTCGTTATAATATTGTTGGTAAGTACCACTCGTGACATTGGTCAACCACTCGTCGTTGTTCAAATACCAGTCAATGGTTTCGGCCAAGCCTTGTTCAAAAGTAACTGATGGAATCCATCCTAATTCCTTATTCAATTTAGTAGCGTCAATGGCATACCGACGGTCATGACCTGGACGATCTTTCACATAAGTAATCAAGCTTTCGCTTTCTCCTTTTGCTCTTCCTAACTTTTCATCCATTTGATTGCAAAGCAATTTCACTAAATCAATATTGGTCCATTCATTGAAGCCACCAATATTATAAGTATCCTCGCGCTTACCTTGGTGGAACACTAAATCTATCGCACGGGCATGGTCTTTTACAAATAACCAATCACGCGTGTATAAACCATCTCCATACACAGGCAATGGTTTTTTAGTGATGATATTGTGAATGAACAATGGAATTAATTTCTCTGGAAAATGGTTCGGGCCGTAGTTATTAGAACAGTTAGAAATCACTGTTGGCAAATGATAGGTCTCACCATAAGCTCTTACAAAATGATCGCTCGCTGCTTTACTTGCCGAGTAAGGAGAATTTGGATCATACGGTGTGGTCTCTGTAAACAAACCTTCCTTCCCTAAGCTACCATATACTTCATCAGTGGAAACATGGTAAAACAAATGATTTCTTTGATTGTCCCAAGAGCCATCATGCGCTTTTTCATAACTCAAATCATCCTTCCAATATTCCTTCGCGGTATTCAATAAGTTCACTGTACCAATCACATTCGTGTACACAAAATCCAAAGGGGAAACAATACTTCTATCCACATGCGATTCTGCGGCCAAATGGATGACATCTGTGATAGCATGCTTTGCAAAAATGTCTTTCAATGCAGCGGCATCTAAAATGTCTGCTTTTACAAAATGGTAGTTCGCTGCTTTTTCGATATCCTTTAAGTTCTCTAAGTTTCCTGCATAGGTCAAGGCATCCAAATTAAAGATCTGATAATCAGGGTAGCTATTGACAAATAAACGCACAACATGCGATCCAATAAAGCCTGCCCCTCCTGTAATTAAAATGTTCTTTTTCATTTAACTTGTAAAGTTTATATTTAAAAAAGGTTTTGTTAAATAATATTTAAGGCATTCTTCAGAATAAGATAATCTCTTCATTTCATTAATTAATAAATCTAAATTATACTCTATTGATTTCATAGATATTATTTTTTTCTCAGTGTCATATGTCAAATAATTTATTATATTAATAAATTTTCGGTTTTGCCCTACACTTCCTGTATTATATAAAATGTAATTATTACTTTTAGAATAGAATTGATGATGAGAATGGCCAATTATGTAGTTCATATTTAAATCAATTTGAGTGTCTGGATAAACGTACAAATCATTTAATGTATGCTGACAGATATATTTATCCAAACATAATTCTATATTAAATGATTTTATTAAATCAATTCTATCAAAATTTGGGTATGTTTTATTAAAAAATGCTTGAGCCAATGGATTACTTCCTAGATAAAATCCATTTATATATGCGAGTTCATGATTACCCATTAAAATTTTAGAATTAGATAATGAAACAGCCAAATCTACACATTCGTTACTCCATGGACCGTAATTTACTAAATCACCTAAACATATATATTGATCACAAGCACCCTCTGTCTTTAACATTTTTTCAAAGGCTGGTAAATTTCCGTGAACATCACTATATATTAATATTTTCAACTAATTGAATTAAAATATTTAACTATTTCACTCTCTAAATTAAAGTTAATACGTCCAAGTTTAGTAATGTCGTTTATTGAGAATGTACTAGGCACGTCATTTGTCGTGCATTTTTCGGATTTTATTTTTAATAAGGGATTATTATTTTTTAAAATTAAAGATATGTCCTTAAAACTAGTCTCACTTCCTGATACAATATTGATTATTTTTTTTTCAAAGTTAGTATGGCATAATTTAGAAAGATATTCTACTGCTATTCTTATGGGTATTATATCTCTTTTAGCACTTCCATCATTATAAATTAAAATTTCATTCCCTTTTTTTGAATCAAAAATTAATTTAGAAATTCCGTCTTTTTCTTGGTTATTATAAAATATTGTCGAAAATCTTACAGATATGCTATTAATTAAAGGATGATTTATACAATATACTTCGGCAAAGTATTTCGATAAGGCATATGATGACATTAAGCTCAAAGAATTATAATTTTCATATTGATTTAATATACTCATAGAACTAATATTAATAAATTTAATACTAGGATTTATTTTATAGCATAAGTCAACTATGTTTTTTGTTAAAATAAAATTACAAGAAAGTAACTCATGTAAATTAGTAGAATTAATTAATGCCGAGTTATGAATAATAGTATGTGCCTTTGATATCCATGACTCAATTTCATCATTATTCATATTTCTAATTGAAATGATTTTACAATCAAAATATTTACAAAACTCGTTTGCAATTGCACCACCACCTGTAAAAAGTATCATAAAAAAGATGGGGTTTGATTTTGTAAAAATCCATTATTTTTAATCTCATCAACTTTTTCATTTTCTACAATTAATTCTTTCCAATATCTTAAAATAGTTTGTTCTTTAATTTGAAAACTTGGTTCTATATTTTTTAATAAAAAATCAGCAATCATTTTAGGTTCATTAAATCCAGATAAAGTTCTTGCAGCAGTTGTTCCAGAGCACCTTGCATTTATCTCAAAAACATAAGGAATATTATCCTTGAGCCTAAGTTGAATATTACAACCCCCGAACGGTTTTATTGTATCAAGAATTAAACGAACCTGATTTTCTATTATTTGATTTTTTACCGTAAAACACTTGTGTGTGTCTCCATCTCTAAGTATTCTCTTCATTAAAATTACACCTTTGCAACTATTATCTAAGTTAATTGAACCACAGGTATATTCATCGCCTTCTATATAATCCATTACAATATAATCAGAGTCTTTATTGCCGATTCGATTTATAACGGTTTCCCACTGAATCATGTTTTTAACTAAATAAACATTTTTTGATCTTGCCCCCCCTATTCGTTGTTTTATAATTAAAGGGAATGCTTTTTCGCTTGGATTAAAGTCTTTTAATTTTTCAGTAAAAGGAACATTTACCCCTGCTTCAATTAATTTACTATATGTTTTTAATTTATCATCTGATATTTCAACTACATCAGGGTCACTAACAACGACAGTTGTTCCAATAGATTTAAATAATTCTCTATTTAAAGATAAGATCATTAATTCTGCATCTAATCCAGGAAACAATAATGAAATTTTTTCTTTCTTACAGATTTTTAATAACGCTTCTATATAATTATCGTTATTTGCATAAGGAATTATATAGCTGGTTTTTGAAGAGTAAAGTCCCGCAGCAAATTGATCGCCATCTAAGCCAATTACATTGTAATCTGTATTGCATAAGGACTTTAAAATACTTTGACCTACACCGCCACCAGTGCCAGTAACTGCAATGTTATACATATTCTATTTTTTTAATTTTTATCAGTAGTCTTGTAATTAATCAATTACTTTATGGTTATGAAACTAGAGATTTTGAAAAATAAAAGTACAAAACTCCGCACATTCCATCTTTTCAATTACCCATAATGAAAAAATCAAACAACCATATGTTTGATTTGAAGATATTAAAAATAGTGTGAGACAAACTAATCCAAATCCTAAGCCACCATCTTCCTATACAATTGCCCAAATACCAGATACAACACGGTCAAAAATCCTGATAAGAAACCACCTAATAGTAATGATTTCAATCTTCCTACTTTATCCTTTTCTAAAGGTAATATAGGGCGATCTATTAATTGAACCAATGGTGTTTCTTTTCTTAAACTTACTTTAGACAATTCTAACTGAGCAACTAATTGAGTTAGTATGGCGGTGTTGGCTTGAACGTCCACCTGGCGTCTTGTGCTTGGTGTGCGTTTTACATTAAACGCTGGGTTCAAATTATAAACATTATCACTAGCAGTTGCAACCCCAGTGATAGCCCCGTTTAACTCGGCCCTAATACTATCTGCCTGGCGTTGTAAAATATCTACATTCAACCTCGATTTTTTACTTTTTGTTTCAATGTAAAAATCTGATGTTTCTTTTAACAGCTGTTCACAAAATAATTTAGAAAATAGTTCGCTTTCAGTTTTAACTGTCAAACTAATAATGCTCACTTTTTTGTCCTTCTGTGCAATCACTAGGTTTTCTTTTGTTAACGCTACAGAAATAGTTTGCAGTATCGAATCTTGTTGTAAACTAAATTTTGTTCTGTCTGCATTCACTGGGAAACTAACTTTGTCAAGTGCTGGTTTTTTAGCCCAACCTTCTTTTAATTCATTGATTTGAATATAATAATCTGCAAGGCTAATTTCCTTGCCTGCAACTTGCACTGGGTTGAGTAATGTTTTTTCTACTACCAAACGGCTCTTCATTAGTTCAATAATGTTGGAACTAGTAAATAATCCTCCGCCACCGCCACCTAAGTCAAAACCAAAACTACTTGCTAGGCCCATTGCACCTCCTAATCCTCCTCCACCTTTATCTTCCTCTAACACAAAAGTAGTAGTTGCCAGATAAGATGGTTTTTGAAAGTTTGCATACACAAAACCAAGAATCCCTCCCAAGGCTGCAATACCAATAATGAGTTTCCACTGCGTTTTTAAATACGCTATCCACTCCTGTATTTTTTGAATCAATTCCTTTAAAGAAATCTCATCGTTGTCTATTTGCTGTTGATGCTCGGTCATATTATCTGTTTAAGATAGAAATCGTTGCAATTGTACCTGCAATTTGTGCTAGTACAGTAGTTAACTGGATAAAGGTTGTGAAAGGCTTATCCTTTTTCTCATTGGTTTCAGGTAATACAATTTCTGAGCCAGGTTTAATAGTTGGATTTACCCTAAATAAACCAAAATGTTTTGTTCTTGCAGATTTACCATTGGCATAAATCACATAGGCCCTGCCTCTTTTTGCATATTCACTAATACCACCTGCAGCACTAATACATTCACCAATGGTTAAGCCTTCTCTGTATACAATATTTGTGGGTCTTAATACGCCACCGCTAATTTTTACGCGATTATCCGTTTTAGGAATCATAATTTCATCCTTATCTCTTAATACCAAGTCTATTTCAGAGCCTGGTTTTTCGATGATTTTATTAATGTCTATCGCAATTTGATAGGTATCCTCATTCAATTCTTTAAATAAAAGATCTAAAGTATCTTTTAAGTTTTTCTTTTTTACATTCACATCTGCCATATTCGTTTGGCCGTTATTATTACTGCCATTTAACAATGCATTTACATTTTGCTTTTCTGCTTCTTGTTGTGCTTTAAACTTTCTATTATACGCTTCCTCAATAGACGTCTTTGATTCATCCGATTTTAAAGTATCAATATTGTAACGGCTTCTTTTAATATACGCACCCTCGCCATATGCTTCTCCAATCAACCCGCCTGAACGTTTAACAATATCACTCACTCTTTCCACACGCGTGCTTAAAGTATATTTACCTACATTTTGCACCTGTCCACTTATGCTCACAACTTCAGGATTGGTATAGCCAACTTTTTTGGTGATGGTCACCACATCCATAGGTTGTAATACAAAATTTTCTTGTCCTGCATTAAAGCTTAAATCGCCATTCACTTCTGTTTTTAAGATCGTTGCCACTTGATTATCGGTCACCTTTTCTCCAAATTGAATTAATCTTGCGACTTCAATTTGTTTATTGGCAGCAAATGTAAAACCACCCGCCATTAAAATCAAATCCTTCACCGTCATGCTATCCACATAATTAAAGCGGCCTTGGCTTCTTACTTCACCTAATAAATCCACAGTTAAAGAATCTCTTAAATCTACAATGGAGTTAATGTACAATTCGTCTTCTCTTTGTAAAAGAATATTTTCATTAGGGTCTTTTTGTAAAGCTTTGAATAAGTTAACTGTCACCAATTCCTTTAATAAGTTTGGTTTCAATCTTATCAATTGTGCTCTACCAATAAAAGCATCTTCTCTTAATCCATCTGCTCTTTGAACTAAATCACTAATGCGCATCCCTTCTGTTAATTCATAAACATCGGGTCTAAATACAGCACCTGTTAATTTGACCCTGTTTTGAAAACGATCTAAAATTTTAGACACTTGTATGATATCACCACCCTGTGGTTGATAGCTTGTAAATTGATTTTGTGCTAAGTCTTTTACTGCTTTTTCTTTGTCATTTTTTTGAATCACCTTCACCCAAGCAGTATAAGCGGTATCATCAAATCCACCTGCATATTGTAAAAACTGTTTGAAGGATTCTGTTGCATCTAATTCAAAAATACCTGGACGTTTCACCTGGCCCTTGATCTCAATCCTGCCTTTATAAGGTGGTACTTTAATCACATCTCTATCCTTCAATCCCATATTTTGTGACTGATCCCCATTTTGCATAAATGCATATAAGTCAAATGTTTTTACCACTTTATTTTGACGGATCAACTCAATGGCCCTGTAGGAACCAATTTCACTTGGACCACCAGCCATGGTTAAGGCGCTTAATACATTGGATAAAGAGGATACATTGTAATTGCCGCTTCTTTGTGCACCAATAATAGTCACTTGGATGGTTCTGGTATCACCTACCGTTAAAGCCATTTTTGATTCACCAGACCTTAAACTTGGATATGCGGTGTTGCCCATTTGTTGTTTGATCCTAGTGGTAGCTGCTTCTATAGACAATCCAGCCACTTTGATGCGTCCCACATTTTCTATCAATACCGTTCCTTCCTTACTCACATCTAAATCTGCACTATATTCCTGTACACCATAAACCACTAATTTTAAAACATCGTTCGTTCCTACCTCGTAGTTAAGCGGGGTGGCAACGTTTTCACTGTTTTTAAACCCCTGGCTATTGGCAAAAAGTTCAGAACCGTAGATCAAAGGGTTGATTTTGGATTCTATAAAAAAGTCTTGCTCTGTGCTATCTTGCGTATTGTCTGTAGTTTTTTTGACTGTTTTCTTGGTCAAAGGGGATGTATTTTTACCCCCTTTTACATTCGCCAACCTAGCTTTTAACTTAGCAAACTCAGTTGGAGACATCCCTTTAGCTATAGCCTGGGATTCAACCATATCAATACTAACACCTGATTGTTTTAACTGGGCTTGAATTTGAGCTAGTTCTGCATCGGTTAGGGCGTCTACCTTAATAGTAGATAAGTCCTTGCCTGCCAATAGGTTACCCCCAGTTTGTGCTAGTACAATGGTACTTGTAAGGATCAAGAAACATAAACTTAATAAAGCACTTTTGAATAAATTCATATATTGAATTTTGGATTTTTAATATGGCTATGCCACTCTAAGTCACAGATTGGACCTAGTTTTTTCATTTTTACAAATATAAAACAACAGTTCAAATTACGTATAAAAAATGATGTAATTAGTAGTTAATTTATAGCTGCATTGTAGCCTTAAAATTTTGGGGGGAATTTGAAGCGAAGATAAGGATAATAACGAATTCTCAAAGTTAATAATGAACTAATTTTCATGCATTTAGATGCATTTAAATAACCTATTTATTTGGTTTACTGATCATAATTGACACCTGGTCACCCATATTAGATAAATTTAGTTCATTTGCTTTTTTTCGCCAGTTTTTAAATGTCAGTTTTGAAAAATTACCGTCCTCAAAAAGTGTTAAATCTTTAGTGTATTGTTCTGAAAATTTAAATTGATAATCGGAAGAATCATGTACAATTAAATCAATATTAAAATTATACTTATCGCATAGCAACCTAAAGCTATTTATAGAATGTATGGTCATGTGTCTAGGTGCATCAATTTGATACCAATTGACTCCATACAGTTCCCAAGCATGTCCTATAAATGGTATTCGAATTAAAACTTTCCCACCAGGATTTAATAGTCTTTTTAATTCTAAAAAAATATGATCCTGGTTGATCATATGTTCTAAGCTATGATTCATTAAAATAAAATCATATTTCTCTTTAAGGTTTTCAATATCATAATTATAAACAGTAACAGAATTATTTAATATAATATCTGTAGGGTTATAAGGATCAATTCCAGTTATGTCTTGATATCCTAATTGAAATAATTCTAATAAGTATTTCCCACTTCCACTGCCAATATCTAATATTTTGCTAGCAAAAGGAATATCTTTTAAGTTACTGACC
>CAJBLA010000018.1 GCA_903953815.1 uncultured Bacteroidota bacterium
AAAATTATTGGTTGCGTAGGTGATTTACAATTTGAGGTAATACAGTACAGATTATTACAGGAGTATGGCGCAGCTTGTGAGTTTAGAACCCTGCCGTTTTACAAAGCATGTTGGTTAACTTCAAAGGATCAAAATAAGTTGAATGACTTTTTAAGATTTAAGCAACAAAATGCTGCGATGGATAAGGATGAAGCGCCGGTATACTTGGCGCAAAGTGAATGGTTTTTAAATACGGAAATCACGAACAATCCAGATATTACATTTCATTTTACCAATGAGGTAAACAAATAATGCAAGTTTAAAATGAAGGCAAAAACACTTACACAAAATAAAGTCAATATTATTACATTAGGTTGTAGTAAAAACTTGGTAGATAGTGAAATGTTAAGTGGTCAATTATTGGCCAACCAGATTGACGTAGTGCACGAAAATAAAAAATTAGACCACAATATAGTAGTGGTAAATACCTGCGGGTTTATTGATAAAGCAAAAGAGGAAAGTGTCAATACGATACTAGAACAAGTAGCATTAAAGAAAAAAGGGAAGTTGGATAAAGTATATGTGACGGGTTGTTTGAGTGAAAGGTATCGTGGTGACTTAGCCTTGGAAATACCTGAAGTGGACGCTTGGTTTGGCACTTTGGAGTTGCCATTAATGTTACATCAGTTAAATGCCGATTATAAAGCGGAGCTATTGGGAGAAAGATTATTAAGTACACCTTCGCATTATGCGTATTTAAAAATTAGTGAGGGTTGTAATCGTACCTGTTCTTTTTGTGCAATTCCATTAATGCGTGGCCAACATGTAAGTAAAACCATTGAGCAATTGGTGAGTGAAGCAGAAGGTTTGGTGAAAAAAGGAGTGAAGGAAGTAATGCTGATTGCACAAGAATTAACATATTATGGTTTGGATATTTATAAGGAGCGAGCCTTGCCTAAATTGTTAAATGCATTAGCTGACGTAAAAGGATTGGAGTGGATACGATTACATTATGCATATCCTTCAAAATTTCCTTTGGAAGTATTGGATGTCATGCGTGAGCGAGATAACATTTGTAAATACATTGATATTCCATTGCAACATGCAAGTAATAATATGTTACAAGCCATGCGTCGTAATATCACACGCGAGGAAATGGGTGAATTAATTACAGAAATTCGCAAACGTGTTCCAGGCATTGCCATTCGAACCACATTAATTGCTGGCTTCCCTGGAGAAACCTTGGAAGATATTGAGGAATTAAAAGGATTCTTACAAGAGCATCAATTTGACCGTGTAGGCATATTTACCTATAGTCATGAGGAAAATACAAGTGCACATGATTTGGTGGATGATGTTCCAGCGGCCGAAAAGCAACGCCGTGCAGAGGAAATTATGGAAGTACAGCAGGAAATAAGCTTGGCTAAAAATCAACAAAAGGAAGGATTAATTTTAAAAGTGTTGGTGGACAAAAAAGAAGCAGGTCGCTATTTGGGTCGAACTGAATTTGATAGTGTGGAGGTGGATAATGAAGTAGTGATTAATACCAAGAAAAAATTAAACATAGGGGAATTTGTGATGGTCAAAATAACAAAGGCCTATGATTACGATTTAGAAGGGGAGTTGGTAGGGTAATTCAGCAGTTTTTTTTGTATATTAGTACTTCATTTATAAATAAATAAAATTTAATAATATGGCAATTGTATGGAAAGGGGTATTCCCAGCTATAACCACAAAGTTTACATCAGATGATAAATTGGACCTTGATTTATTCAAGAAAAATTTGCAAGCACAATTAGATGCTGGTGTGAATGGTATCATATTAGGTGGTTCTTTAGGAGAAGCCAGCGTATTGAGTAATGAAGAAAAGGAAATTTTAGTAAAGGAAACATTAGCATTTGTCAATGGCAAAGTTCCTGTAATCATTAATATAGCAGAAGGTAGTACAAGTGTGGCCGTTGCATTGGCAAAAAATGCAAAATTATGGGGTGCGCAAGGATTGATGTTATTGCCTCCGATGCGTTACAAATCAGATCATCGTGAGACAGTACAGTATTTTAAAGATATTGCTGCAAGTACGGATTTGCCAATTATGATTTACAATAATCCAATTGATTACAAAATAGATGTAACCATTGAAATGTTTACAGAATTAGCAACAGTTCCTACTATACAAGCTATTAAGGAATCAACGCGTGATTTAACCAATGTAACCAGATTGCGCAATGCCTTTGGAGATCGCTTCAGTATTTTATGTGGGGTGGATACATTAGCATTGGAGGAAATATTATTAGGCGCTGATGGTTGGGTTGCAGGGTTGGTTTGTGCATTCCCTGCAGAAACTGTTGCAATATTTAAATTAGCAAAAGCTGGTAAAATACAAGAGGCTATTAATATTTACAGATGGTTTATGCCATTGTTGGAATTAGATATTCATGCAAAATTGGTTCAGTACATAAAATTTGCAGAATCTAAAACAGGCATTGGTTCTGAAACGGTGCGTCGTCCAAGATTGGTATTGGAAGGTGAAGAGCGTAAAAGAATTGAATCTATTATTGATACTGGGTTAAAAAACAGACCCACACTTCCTGAATACTTAAGTTTATAATTGATTAATGTTTTATATGGCTATACCCTTTATTTTTAATTGGGTATAGCCATTTCTAATTTTCCGAATTGTATTAAATTATTTTATGACAAATATTACGAAGGCGACACAAAATGCAGCGTTTGCATTTGAGACCTATTCAAAATTAACTGCCACAAAGCGCGCTGAATTTTTAGAGACAATTGCAAATAATATTGAAGCATTGGGTGATGAATTATTAAATGCGGCGAATAAGGAAACTAATTTGCCTTTGCCGCGATTAACTGGAGAAAGAGGCCGTACCTGCTTTCAATTAAGAATGTTTGCAAATATGTTGCGTAAGGGTGATTATG
>CAJBLA010000019.1 GCA_903953815.1 uncultured Bacteroidota bacterium
AACTTCAAGAGTTATCACGATTAACGGCACAGGCTTGGACTTAAGCTCAGATAGGTCTTATACTATAAATACAGGATTAACTTTAGCTGATTTAGAGTCTTCAAATGTAAAAGCGAAAACTTTTGAATTAACGCAGCCTACCGCGATAAATTCAACTACTACTACAACATTAGACTTGTCTAATGGGAATTTGTTGGAACTTGTGTTAACAGGACCCACTACACTTGCTTTTTCAAATCCCAAAATAGGCACATATATAATAAAGGTCAAACAAGATGGCACAGGAGGGAGAACGCTTACTTTCCCAATTATGAAATGGGCAGATGCCGCAGTGCCAACGATTACTACAGCTGCCAATGCTATTGATTTGATTACCTTAATCTATGACGGGACTCATTATTATGGGTCTTGTTTACAAAATTTTTAAAAAATGCATAAAATTATTTACCTATTTCTATTATTTTCAATTTATTCCAACGCGCAAGTGATTCCGATTGGTACAGTAATAAAGGGTAAACGTTTACCAACTTTATTTTCAGAAAATGTTCCTAATGAGGATAATAATTCCGCGACTTTATATGGCAGCATTAAGATTAATGATTCAAAATTAAGTATAGTTGAAAATGGCTTTGTGATTTTATTGAGTTCAGATGCGCAATCACCAAATATTTCAAATGCAAGGCGGGTTATAGTCTCTGGGGGCACTGCTAATTTTCAGACAACTTTGAATGACTTTGCATCCAATACAACCTATAAATATCGCGCCTATGCTAAAAATAGCAAAGGAGAATATGCTTATTCGCAAGTTATTACTTTTACAACTTTTAGAAATTATTGTGACCCATATCCTTGTAAAAATGCGGGTATTTGTAGTAGTACTTCAAGTGGAGCAATTTGCTTATGTACTATTAATTTTTGTGGTGATTGCTGCGTGCAACTTGCTGATGCAAGTTGTCCTGGTGGAGGCGAACAATTATGCCCCGACCGCGTAGATCCACCTATTGCTTATGCAGATAATTTAGATAAAAATAAATTTCAAAATAATATTATAAAAACTGCTACTTTTAAAAATATCTGGGTAAATATGGGGAAAGCAATTCTTGATGAGTCAACGATTAATACAATGAAATAGCATTAATCCAATTCAATTGCTGGGTCCCAGAATAATTTTTCAAAGTCAAGGACAGTTTCGTTCTTGACTTTTATTTTTTCTTTGGCTAAGAGTTCCTGCATTTTAGTGGGGGTTTCAAAATGCGCTTTACCTGTTAACATGCCATTTCTATTTACAACACGGTGTGCCGGCACTTTTGGTTTTACATGATGAGATGCATTCATGGCCCAACCTACCATGCGGGAGCTTCCACCAGTTCCTAAGTATTTGGCAATAGCACCATAGCTGGTCACACGCCCTTTGGGAATAAGACGTACGACATCAAATACGTTTTGAAAAAAATCATTCGTCTTTGCCGTGTATTGCATGGGGACTTTTAATTTTACTTAATTCACTTATAAGTAACATCCTTGTTTTAACTGGCTCTGGTACCGCTTCATATTGATAGGGACAATGTCTGCAGGCATTACCACAACAATAGCCTCTTTCCTTGTGGTAAGCTGCTGTAAATACCCATTTCCCATCCGGGTCCTTATAATATTGTATTCCTTCAATCATTTATTTTATTTTCGTCAGTCCCTTATCGCTTATAACAGATGTTCGACATTTTTGTTTGGACTAAATCAATTTATTGGCTTTATCCCTCTTTCTCTTTTAGCATCGTGGGTTTCGGTCACTTCAAATGCAGCAATAATTTCCTTGAGTATTTCATCCTTGGCTTTGGGTAACTCCTTATCAATCTTAAATTCAATATAATGTATTCGATTGCTCCCCGCTATATTCAAACCTTCGTAGTAAGTTTTGATGGCGCACCTGGGATCAATATTTTGTTCCCCATATATATTCTCATTATGCTTTACTAAGGTTAAGTCAAACAACTTAATCACTGCCATGGTAAATTCAAAAAGATTGGGGCTGTCCGTTTTTAAATGCACTGATCCGCCAGGTTTTAAAAATTGCTGGTATAATCTCAAAAATTGCGGATGTGTTAAACGCTTCTTTGCTTTGGATAATCTTAATTGTGGATCGGGGAATGTAATCCATATCTCATTTACCTCCTGCTTTGAAAAATATTGAATGGCTTGTTCAATCTGTGTTCTTACAAAAGCTACATTTTTAATTCCTTCTTTATTAGCAATACTGGCACCTTTCCAAATGCGATTTCCTTTGACATCTAATCCTAAAAAATTTTGTTCTGGGAACATGCGCGCTAATCCTACTGCGTATTCGCCACGCCCACAAGCCAGCTCCAATGTAAGTGGTTTGGTTGGTGTTTGTGTCGGACTATCGTTTTTAACAATCGCAAGTTCATCCAATGAAATTGGGTAGGGGCCTGTGGCTAAGTTTTCAAAAAACGAGTTCCATTTGCCTGGCATACCTTGGGGATACTCCAATACATTCTCATATTCCTTGATCGCTGCAAACTTGATTAATTTTTTCTGCCCCATGGCACAAATATACTTCCTAGAAAGGATTCTAAAGGATTTATTCCCGCATTTATTTTTTATTATCTACCAATTTACACGTACATTTATATTCAAAATTACACGTGTAATGAAAACCAAGTTAACCCTAGTCATGGATGATGCCGTGATTTACAATGCAAAAAAATACGCCAAAAAAGCGGATACAAGTTTATCGTCCATGGTGGAGAATTATTTAAAGGCGGTGGCCAGTGAAAAATCAAAAAATAATATAAAGGGTAGCCCCAAAAAGTTAAATAGTGTGATTGAAAAATATAGAGGTATAATAAGTTTGCCTGCAGACTATGATTATAAAAAGGAGATTGGCAACTATTTATTAGAAAAATATAATAAACTAAAATGAAACATCTATTTTTAGATATCAATATCATCATTGATATTTTTGCTGCCAGGTCCCCATTTGATATTAGCGCCATTGAATTATATAGATTAGCGAAAGAAAATAAAATTAAAATTTATATTTCAGCTACTTCTTACACAACTATTTATTATATACTTCGCATAAATAAAATAGCTCATAATAAATGTTTGATAATCATTCAAGATTTATTAAAATGCACCGCTATTATTACAACTGATCAACTTGTCATCAATAAGGCAGTAAATTCCGGTTTTGATGATTTTGAAGATGGTGTGCAATATATTTCAGCTAAATCAACAGCTAAGATAAGTCTCATCGTTTCAAGGGCTAAGAAAGGGTTTAAAAATAGCACTATTCCTGTAATGGATGCGGAACAAGCTTTAGCTTTCATTTAATGTAGCATTCGCGAGAAAAATTTCTGTTTCGATTACATGATTACTGCGCTAATTTTTCTAATTTCATAGGTAAGTAAGTTAAATCTATTTTATGAAATACCTAATTGGCTTTGTGCTATGTTTGATATTATCAAACCACAATTTTGTTTACGCGCAGCAGGATGCAAAGTTCACTGAATATCAAAAGGAGTTCACCACTTATCCATTTTCGGATCCTGATCCTATTGCGAACTTTTCTAAAATTTATCCCTACTTCCGTTTTGATGGTTTCACTGAAACGGGTGTCCAAAAAAAATGGAAAGTAGTAGAGATTGAAAATGATTTTATCAAAATTTTAATC
>CAJBLA010000020.1 GCA_903953815.1 uncultured Bacteroidota bacterium
CCGATAAGCGCGCCAATGAAAGCCATGATTCCGGACAAGAGTAAAAATATTTTTTGAATATCCCAGGACTGCGCCCCCATTGCCTGCAATACATGAATGTCTTTTTGCTTTTCTAAAACCAACATAGTTAATGCCCCGACTAAATTAAAACTAGCCACAATCATGATAAGTGCGAGTATGAAAAAAATGATCCACTTTTCCGTTTGCATGATTTTATATAAATCAATATTCTGCTGATACTTGTTTTGAACTTGCACCCCACTACCTAATATCGATTTTATACTTGCAGTAATTTGCTTTTCATATTTCAGGTCAATGGATAACTCAATGCCCGAAATTTCGTTCGGTGCTAAATCAAACAAGTATTGCGCAAATCCATCATTGGTGAAAATGTATTGTTCGTCAAATTCCTGTTGGATAGAAAACGCACCCGATTGCACTACAGATAATGTATTTAATTGATCCAATTGCGCAATTGATTTGCCACTTCGATTCACCGCATACAATTGCATCGTATCGCCCAATGGGTCCTGAAATAAGCCTAGTCTTTGTTCTACGCCTATGCCAATAATAATTTTTGGGCTAGCAATATTACCTAAATCAAATTCCCCTCTTTTTAAATAGTTGGATACCTTATTGATATTTATATAGGAAGGCGCCACGCCTTTCACCGTTACCACGGATTGTTGATTTCCTTTTACTAGCAAGGCCTTACTGATCACCACTTTACTTAATGAGTTTACACCCGTTATTTTTTCTACAGCCTGGTATTGCGCATCTGTAATTTTTATAAACTTCGCATGATTGGGTGTTACACTGATATCAGCATAAAAATCCGAATATAAACCTTTCACTACTTCTGTAAAACCATTAGATACACTTAGCACGGTGATTAATGCTGCCGTACCTAAAGCAATTGCAAATACACTCACCCATGCAATAATTTGTATTGCCTGGAAAGCATACTTACCCCTAAAATATCGCCAAGCAAATAAAAAATGCACTTATAAATTTTTTAAAATCTCATCCATTTTAAAAACATAATCCAAGGTGTCATCTAAATAAAAATGTAAAACAGGAATGCGTCTTAATTGGTGCTTCATATTGTCAGCTAGGTGCTTTTTAATTTCCCAAGCTTTTGCCTCAATTTTTTTAAAACAATCATCTGTGTCATTAACCTGAAATAAGCTGAGGTATATTCTGGCCTCTAATAAATCCGGTGTCACTTTTACCGATGAGATGGAAATCATCCCCCCTTGTAAATAATTGAGTCCCAGCTTTAAAAATATCTCGTTTAGGGCAGTTTGTATTGCCCCAGCTACCTGCTTTTGTCTTTTACCTTCTTCCATACAATCAAAATCGTTGATTCGATGTAAAATTAGTTACTTTGCTGATTATTTCGTGGAATAGTTTTAATATGAAGAAATTTTTTCGCATCATTAGTTATATTAAGGAATACAAGGCACAAATGGCCTGGTATAGCCTCTTTATTACACTTTCAATTGTATTTAGCCTTTTCTCCCTTGGGATGCTAACCCCCTTTTTAGACCTCATTTTTGGAAAGAGTTCCTTGAGTAGCTTACCTGTGAACGCCATCAACGCCAATAGTATTAAAGATGTCATTTATGGCTTTTTACAAAATAATATTGCCAAATATGGCAAATCATATGCCTTAGGTTGGATTTGCTTATTTATCATCGTATCCATTTTCTTAAAGAATTTATTTCTTTATTTATCCTACTATTTTTTAGCGCCAATCAGAAACGAGGTCACTAGGAAGTATTCAAAGTTGTTATATAATAAAATTTTAGCCCTACCAATTGGCTATTTTACCGAACAACGAAAGGGAGATATTTTAAGTAGGTCTTCCAATGATATTGCTGAATTAGAAAATTCAGTAGTAGGCGCTTTGGAAGGATTGATTAAAGAGCCGCTTAATATTATTGGCATTCTACTATTTTTATTTTTCATCAGTTTTAAGTTGACTTTATTTGTTTTTGTTTTACTTCCCATTGCTGGTTTTGTAGTTGGACGCATTGGTCGCAGTTTAAAAAAACAGACCAATAAAGCGCAAGTAAAATGGGGGGAGATTTTAAGTCAAATGGAAGAGACCTTGACAGGATTGAGAATCATAAAAGGTTTTAATGCAGAACAAAAAGTTAAGAAACAATTTTACGGACTCATTGATGATATATTTGGAATTAAAAATAGAATTTCTTACCGTCGTGATTTGGCATCGCCCATCTCAGAATTTTTAGGTGTTACCATTTTATCTGGCGTATTATGGTTTGGTGGCAACCTGGTATTAAACGGTGATATTTTATCTCCAGGTGCTTTCATTACTTATGTAGCCTTATTTTCTCAAATAATTAATCCTGCAAAAGCCTTATCACAAGCAGTTTATAACGTTAATAGAGGTACCGCTACCCTTGATCGTTTGAATGAAATTTTAGAAGCACCTGTAACCGTGAATGATATTGCAGATCCTATGCAATTAAATGAATTTAAGGACAGCATTAGTTTTGAAAATGTGGGGTTCTCCTACCAAGACGATTCCATTTTGCATAATATTAATTTAACAGTAAAAAAAGGGAAATTAGTTGCATTGGTTGGTTCCTCTGGTGCAGGTAAAAGTACTTTAGCTGATTTAGTTCCAAGGTTTCATGACGTGAGCGAAGGACAACTTTTAATCGATGGTATTAATATCAAAAACTATAGCTTACATAGTTTAAGAAAACAAATTAGTATTGTCACACAAGAACCTATTTTATTCAATGACACTATTGCTGCGAATATCGCATTAGGAAAACCTGAAGCCACTGAAGATGAAATTATAGCTGCTGCAAAAATTGCCAATGCGTATGATTTTATCATCAAAAAAGAAGGCGGATTTAATAGTACCATTGGAGATAGAGGTAGCAAACTGAGTGGTGGTGAACGTCAACGTTTAACCATTGCGCGTGCTGTTTTGAAAAATCCACCCATTTTAATTTTAGATGAAGCCACTTCGGCATTAGATACTGAAAGTGAAAAGTTAGTGCAGGATGCCATTAACAATATGATGCAAAATAGAACCTCCATTGTTATTGCCCACCGATTGTCTACGATCCGACACGCAGACGAAATCATCGTTATGCAAAAAGGAAAAATTGTAGAAAGAGGTAATCACGAAACGCTTTTGGCGCAAAATGGTTATTACCAAAAACTTATTGAGATGCAGGAGGTAAAATAAAAAACCCCCGATATTGCTACCAGGGGTTCACTATTTTTATTATCACTTAGCTTATTGTTCTGAACTATTTTTTACATAGCCTAATTTAGCTTCTAAGCTTAAAGTTGCATGTGGTACAGCGCGTAAACGAGCCTTATCAATCAAACGGCCAGTAACTCTGCAAATACCATAGGTTTTATTTTGAATACGCATCAACGCTTTTTCAAGATGGTCAATGAAAGTAAGTTGACGACTTGCCATTTGACCAAGTTGTTCTCTTTCCATGCTAATGCTACCATCTTCCATCGTCATATATCTTGCATCATCATTATCACCACCTAATTCATCCTTACGCGTAATTAAACCTTGTAAGTAAACAAGTTCCTTTTTAGCAGCTTCTAATTTCTTTGAAATTAAATCTCTAAATTCTGCCAACTCAGCGTCGGAATATTTAACCAATGTTTCTGTTGATCTTTCTATTTCTTTTCTCTTCTCCATGGGAACATATCCTGGTTGGTAAGGCACACTACTTTTACTATTTATTTTTGGAACTTTTACATCCTTAATAGGCTCTAATGCTTTACGAACTGGTTTTACTGGAGGCGTTGGAATTTTTGGAACCGGCTTTGCAGGCGGAACATATTTTTCAACTGGCTTTGCTACAACAGCAGGTTTTGCTGGTGCTGCTTTTACAGGAACTGCTTTTTTAACAGGAACAACCACTTTTTTTGCAGGTGCTGCTTTTTTTATTGGGGCTTTGATAGGGGTTGCTTTTTTAATAGGTGCTTTAACAGGCGCTGCTTTTTTCGCAGGTACTACTTTTTTTGCAGGTGCTGCTTTTTTTACAGGAACTGGTTTTTTAGCGGGTGACGCTTTTTTCACAGGAACCGCTTTTTTTGCAGGTGCTGCCTTTTTTGCTGGAACCGCTTTTTTCGTAGGTGCTGCTTTTTTAGCAGGCACTGCTTTTTTTACGGGTGCCACTTTTTTTGCAGGTACTGCCTTTTTTGCAGGTGCCGATTTTTTCGCAGGTGCTGCTTTTTTAGGCGCTGGTTTTTTTGTAGCCATAATTATCCTTTTTGTAATACTGAAATCCTTAATTTTTGGTCATTTATTTCGACGTCCACCCCGTCTTCCAAAGCCGGGACCCAGTCTATTTCCAATGCCAGGATTTCGCGGCAAATATAATCGGAAAATTCATTAATAGCATCCTTCAAATCTGTGTTATCCACAATTCGTAGTAAAATCTTGTCTGTTAGCTCAAAATTGGCCTCTTTTCGGATGTTTTGAACCCTATTTACCAGCTCTCTCGCATTCCCTTCCTTCAATAAGGCTGGGCTTAAGGTGATATCTAGGGCCACCGTGAGGGCATTTTTAACAGCAACGCTCCAACCGGGGATATCTTCCGCAATAATTTCTACCTCACTTAATAACAAGGGAATAGATGTCCCTTCCACGTCCAAATTAAGGGAACCGTCCTTTTCAAGTTGGCTAATTTGTGTCTGACTTAATGCCGTAATAACCGCTGAAGCTTGTTTCATCTTGGTGCCCAATTTGGCCCCCAATAATTTAAAATTAGGTTTTAGCTTTTTGCTAATGACCCCCTCCGTTTCAGTTATATAATTAATTTCTTTAACATTTACCTCTGCCAAAATAAGTTCTTCCATTAAAATGATTGCATCCTTCATTTTCGGATCTAATACAGGAATTAATATTTTTTGAAGCGGTTGACGAACTTTGATGTTTACCTTTTTTCTAATAGACAATACCAAAGAACAAATATCTTGCGCCATTTGCATGCGCTCCTCTAAAGCAGCATCAATTTTTGTCGTATCCGCTTTAGGAAAATCAACATGATGAATTGATGTTTGTGTATGTTTTGTAGTAACACTATTTAAATTTCTAAATATTTGATCGCAGAAGAAAGGTGCTATTGGTGCCATTAAACGAATAATGGTTTCAATACACTCATGCAAGGTTTGGTATGCTGAAATTTTATCTTCCGTATATGTTCCTTTCCAAAAACGACGACGACATAAACGTACGTACCAGTTACTCAAATGCTCATCCACAAAGGTTTCTATGGCACGGCCTGCAATGGTTGGCTCAAAATCGTCCATGGCAACAGTTACCGTTTGCACTAAACTATTTAAGGAAGAAATAATCCAACGATCAATTTCTGGTCTTTTATTTACGGGTATATAATCTTGCTCAAAACGAAACCCATCCACATTTGCATACAACACAAAAAATTGATAGGTATTGTATAAAGTACCAAAGAATTTTCTTTGCACTTCCTGAATTCCAGATAAATCAAACTTTAAATTATCCCAGGGTGAGGCATTAGTAACCAAATACCATCTGGTTGCATCCGCACCATAAGTTTGTAATGTTTCAAATGGATTTACCACATTGCCTAAACGCTTACTCATTTTGTTGCCATTCTTATCTAGCACCAACCCATTACTCATTACCGCTTTATAGGCAACGCTATCAAATAACAAAACACCGAGTGTATGCAATGTATAAAACCATCCGCGTGTTTGATCCACGCCTTCACAAATAAAATCAGCTGGAAATGCTTGTCCTTTGTCAATTAAATCCTTATTCTCAAACGGATAATGCCATTGTGCATACGGCATTGCACCTGAATCAAACCAAACATCCACTAAATCGGAAACTCTTTTCATAGGTTGACCGGTCGCACTCAATAATTCTATTTGATCAACAAATGGTTTATGTAAATCAACATCTAATTTGCCGTCTACTATTTGCAAATTCACTTCTTTGTTATACCCTTTTTCTTTTGCTGCAATAAAAAGTGTCGTTAGTTCTTGGATGGATCCAATACAAATTTCTTCGGTACCATCTTCTGTTCTCCAGATGGGCAATGGGGTGCCCCAATATCTGCTTCGAGATAAATTCCAGTCCACCATATTCTCTAACCAATTACCAAAACGACCTTCCCCGGTACTCTTTGGTTTCCAGTTAATTGTTTTATTTAATTCAACTAGGCGATCCTTAACTGCAGTAGTTTTAATAAACCATGCATCTAATGGATAATACAAAATCGGCTTATCTGTTCTCCAGCAATGCGGATAATTATGTTCGTATTTCTCCACTTTGAACGCCCTGTTTTCTTTTTTCAACTTAACAGAGATATCTACATTTACATCTTGAAATTCCTTTTCATCCTTATAATTTTTAACATACCTACCACTAAATTCTCCCACGCCCTCAATAAATTTTCCTTGTCTATCTACTAATGTGATAATGCCTAAGTTGTTTTTTTGTCCCACTTTATAATCATCCGCACCAAACGCTGGCGAAGTATGTACAATACCTGTTCCGTCTTCGGTGGTTACAAAATCACCCACCACTATTTTAAATGGATCCCCTTCAAAAGTTGCAGGATCATTTGCTTCGAAAGGCATTAACTGCTCGTAACGTAAGCCATTTAATTTAGCACCTTTAAATTCAGTAATCACTTTCCATGGAACAATTTTATCTCCTTCTGCAAATGTTTCTATCGTCAATCCTTCTTCCTTAAAATATTTTGAAATCAACGCTTTTGCTATAACCACATTCACAGGTAACGCAGTGTATGGATTATAAGTTGCTACTAACGCATAATCAATATTAGGGCCAACCGTTAAACCTAAATTAGATGGCAATGTCCATGGCGTAGTGGTCCATGCCATGTAATACACTTCATGGTTTTTATCATTTGTAGCAGCGGCATCAAACAAAAATTTACTTTCACTGCTTTGTATTGCTTTAAACATCGCAACCACCGAAGTATCTTTTACATCCTTGTAGGTACCTGGTTGATTTAATTCATGTGAACTTAATCCTGTACCTGCTGCAGGGGAATAAGGTTGTATACTTACACTTTGATACAAGTAACCTTTTTTATAAAGGGTACTTAATATCCACCAAAGTGTTTCGATGTAATTATTTTCAAAAGTGATATAAGGATTATTCAAATCAACCCAATAACCCATTTTGTTGGTGATATCATCCCATTCTTTTTTATATCGTAATACTGCTTCACGACATTTTTGATTGTACTCTTCTACCGTTATTTTTTTTCCAATGTCTTCTTTCGTTATTCCTAGTTCTTTTTCAACGCCTAACTCCACAGGCAACCCGTGGGTATCCCAACCACCTTTTCGCTTCACTTGAAATCCTTGCATGGTTTTATAGCGACAAACCATATCTTTTAAGGTCCTTGAGATTACATGATGTATCCCTGGCATTCCATTGGCACTTGGTGGTCCCTCATAAAAAACAAAAGGAGTTTTTCCCTCTCTTAGGGTAACCGATTGCTCAAATGCTTGTTCCGCTTTCCAGGCAGCCAAAATTTCTGCCTCAATGGTAGGCAAATGGAGTCCATTAAATTCAGTGTACTTTTTATTCATAAAACGCTTATCCTAGCTCATTTTTAGGGCACGAAGGTACGAATAAGCTTGTAAAAAAGGCCAGACCATTTTTTGGACAAAATAGGGGGAATAACGCTATGAAATAGGGGTAGATGAGCTTTCGGGTGTAGTAAGTTCGGGATCCTTGAAAAATTTGCCTTGAAAAACAAACAAAGAAATTACGCCTGTACTTATTGCCGCATCTGCTATATTAAAAACAGGTCTAAAAAACTCAAACTCCTCGCCACCCCAAATAGGGAACCAAGATGGGAAATGGGCATTTTGAATCATGGGAAAATAAAACATGTCCACTACTTTTCCTTGAAGTAAAGGAGCATATCCCCCACCCGAAGGAAACAATTGTGCTACCATGGTTGTATAAGGAACACTTGCTTCAAATATTACACCATAAAAAATGCTGTCAATTAAATTTCCTAAGGCGCCTGCAAAAATGAGTGCTGCACAAAA
>CAJBLA010000021.1 GCA_903953815.1 uncultured Bacteroidota bacterium
GGAAATAATAGCTATTCTTTAAATTCAAGTATACCTTATTCATTTATAAGACAAACACTATCAAGTCCAAGTTCAAATGGTTCGAGTGTTGTGACTAGCTGGTCATGTGCTACAGATACATCGGGAGCGTTATACTTAGGTAATGTTTCAAGTTTTGTATCACAAACTATTACAGCGAATGTGAGTCAGATTGGAACGTATTTTATTTCTACATCCATTAATGGAGTAACTTTTGCTGGATCGGGCGTATTTGATGCTACAGGAAATCAAAATATTAAATTAAATGCAACAGGTACACCAACAACATTTGGTGCAAATAGTTTCTCATTGAATACCTCGAATAGTTGCACATTTACACGCTATGTTAAAAACAATTTATCTAGTAATGGAAGTGCTGTTGTGAATAGTTATACTCCTGGAACTGCAAGTGGCACTATTTATGCGAATTCAGCAATTACGACTCAGTCGCAAAATATTATCGCTGATGTAAAAACTATTGGAACTTATAGTATTTCAACTTTAGTAAATGGAGTTACCTATGCTGCTTCAGGAACATTTACTGCAACGGGTAATCAAACTATTGCATTACAAGCGTCAGGAACGCCAATAGCTATTGGTTCTTTTACGGCTACAATTAATACAAATCCTAATTGTTCATTCACGAGCGCATCATTAGTTCAACCTACTACAAATGGAACGGGCATTGTTTCTTCATATACTATTGATAATGATAGAGTATTTTATGTTGGAGAACCCTTAAAGGGAAATTGGTATAATATGGGGGCAATGGTAACTAAAATTGGTACTTATAATATTTCAAAAACAGTTAATGGTATTATCATGACTGCATCTGGGACCTTTAATTCAATAGGGTATAATTATATTCGTATGGAATTAGCGGGATCAGCAATATCTTTGGGGGATTATACATTTTCAACTAATACTTCAATTGCATCAACTTTTAATTTCAAAGTAGTTAATGAATCAACTAAGGGAACTGCTATTATTAGTCATAATCCAACATTTTCTCCTACAACTGTTTATTTTTATCCAAATGTTGATGCTACAGGAGTTAGTGTCAATTTAAATGTGAATGTTACAGCACTGGGTACGTATAATATTAGTACTGAAACTATAAATAATATTACATTTAATGCATCAGGCACATTTACAAGTTTAGGAAGTCAAACAATAAAATTAAATGCTTCTGGAATGCCCAATAACATCAATTTTTACAGACAATTTCTTATTACTAGCTACTGGCAAGGGCAAGGGGTTGTTTTTGAGTCCTGGTTTTATAGGGAATCATCTAATGGAACTTCTGATATATCCAATATTAGATTAGGTTCGGCAAGTGGGTACCTAGAAATAAACAAAGTTGTAAGTAATGTTACACAAGAAATTAAAGTGAATGTCATTCAAATAGGTACCTATTTAATAAGTGCCACAAAAAATGGAGTAACATATAGTGCAGCAGGTAATTTTACAAGTCTTGGTGAAAAAATTGTCACTTTAATTGCTTCCGGAACACCAACAGTTGAAGGAAACAATCAATTCACTTTAAATATTAAACCAAGTTTAAGTTTTAGCAAACAAGTAATTTCGGCTGCAACAATAGGGACTCAAGTTTGGATGAAAAAGAATTTGGATATTGCTACATACCGGAATGGGGATGCAATCCCTAAAGTTACCGACCCTGCAATTTGGGCGAATTTAACGACAGGGGCCTATTGTTATTATAATAATGATTCTGCAACCTATGCAGCTGTTTATGGTAAGTTATACAATTGGTATGCCTTAACTGATCCTCGTGGATTAGATATGCAGGGTTGGCATGTGCCTTCTGAAACAGAGTTTAGTACCTTGATGACTAAAAATGGTGGTAATGAAACACTTGGGGGCAAACTAAAAGGTACTTCGTTATGGATTGCCCCAAATACGGGTGCAACAAATTCGCTAAGTTTTACAGCACTGCCCGGAGGATTTCGTGATGACCAAGGATATTTTTGGGCTATGGGATATAAAGCCGTATTTGGATCTTATTCAAAATATTTTTTTACCGAAGCTACAGCTAGTTTAGCGTGCTATAATGATTCGGAGGCTGCTTTATTTCAATACGGTCCAAGAACTTCTGGGTATTCAGTAAGGTTACTAAAAGACTAAAAAAATGAATACAGTCTAAGGAGCAAAGAGGGGTAAATGATAAGGTATTAAGTTTATTTTCATTAAATTGAGATATAATTTCTACCCTATGTATAAAAATTTAGCACTACTTTTATTAGTAACTGTATCATTTTTAAATTTCGCTACAGCCCAAGCCGATCGTTGGCAACAACGTATTGATTATAAAATTAATGCAACATTAGATGTAGCTACCAATATTATAAAAGGAACAGAGGAAATTGTTTATACCAATAATTCAACCGATACTTTACGTAAAGTGTATTTTCATTTATACTGGAATGCATTTCAACCTAATTCATCCATGGATGTGCGTAGCCGAGAGTTGGGGAAAAATACCATGACCAGTAGAAGAGGTGATGTGATCAAAGATTGGGATGCGCGCGTTACTGATCGTATACAAAAATTAACACCCGCTGAAATTGGATACCAAAGAGTCAGTCAAATTTTAATTGGCGGTAAGCAGCAAAAATTAATTGAGCACGAAACTATTTTGGAAGTACAATTAACCAATCCAATTGCACCAAAAACTTCTGCAAAATTATCATTGGTATTTGAAGCGCAAGTGCCAAAGCAAATTCGTCGTTCGGGTAGGGACAATGCCGAAGGTGTTCGTTTCTCCATGAGCCAGTGGTATCCTAAAATGGTAGAGTATGATTATCAAGGCTGGAGTACAAATCCTTATATCGCACGTGAATTTTATGGCGTATGGGGCAATTTTGATGTAAGCTTACAATTAGCTAAAAATTATACAGTTGCTGCAACAGGAGTTTTACAAAATCCAAATGCAGTTGCAAATGCGCAAGGATTAAAAACTTGGAATTTTAAAGGAAATAATATTCATGATTTTGTTTGGGCTGCAGATGATCAATTCAAACATTTGTCTAAGGAAGTCCGCAAGGGTTTAACAATACATGTTTATTATAAAGAGAAAGATGCAAAATCAGATAGTGCATGGGCCAATATTTTATATGCTGCTGAAAAAGTATTGCCTTACATCGAAAAAAACTTCGGTGCATATCCTTACCCACAATATTCATTTATTCAAGGAGGTGATGGTGGTATGGAATACGCAATGGCAACATTAATTAAAGGTCCAAGTTTGGGTACGGTGTTTCATGAGTGGATGCACAACTGGTATCAGCAGGTTTTAGGAAGTAACGAAAGTTTGTTTGCTTGGATAGATGAAGGCTTTGCAACATTTGCTGAAAGTAAAGTGTCTAGATGGTATGATGCAAATGCAGCTGTGCAATCTCCTTTTATAAGTGAGCGCGCAAAGGCACAAGTACTTGCGAGTGTGGAAAAAGCAAAATTAGATTTGCCTTTGACCCAAGCGGGAAGTTATGCAGGCTATATGGCTTTAGCTAAAAGCGGATTGGAAGAGCCAGCAAGTACACATGCCGATCATTTTAATACCAACTATGCCTATAGTAATGCAGCCTATTCAAAAGGAGCAACCTTGTTAGGGTTGTTAGGCTATGTCATTGGAGATTCAGTGCGCGATGCTGTTTTATTAAATTATTATAATACTTGGAAATTTAAGCATCCCAATGCAAATGATTTTTTCCGTATAGCTGAAAAAACAAGTGGATTGCAATTACAATGGTTAAAAGAGTATTGGATGAACTCAACTAAAACGATTGATTATGGGTTGAATGATATTCAAGCAGGAAATAATACAGCGATCATTAGTATACAACGATTAGGTAAACTACCGATGCCTATTGAAGTGCTAATCACTTATAAGGATGGCACAAGTGAATTACATTATATGCCACTTGATTTAATGTTAGGCGGAAAGGGGTCAGAAGGCGCTGTTAATCACATTCTACATTCAGCATGGCAATGGGTTGCGCCGACCTATACTTTTGAAACTAGCAAACCATTATCTGCTTTAAAATCAATTGAAATTGATCCAAGCTATCGTATGCCAGATTTAAACAGAAGTAATAATAAATTAGAAATTCCTAACTAATATAATAATTAAGGTTTCTTTACTTGTATGATAAATTTCTCCTGAAAATATTCTTCTGGAAATATATCATAGATAGACATCATTTTAGGACGCACACCACTTTCAAAAATTTCTTGGTGTAAGTCGCCACCTTTAAGGCAAATCAATCCATTGGGTTGGTTTGCTTTTTTTATTAGTAATGGTCCTGCCCATCTCCATAAATCTTTCAATGGCGCAACGGCGCGACTAATTGCGTAATCAAATTTTTTATTTTTAATTTCCTCCGCTCGGGTATGCTTTGTTGTAATATTTTTTATTCCTGCCATCTCGCAAACGGCATCCACCACTTTTAATTTTTTAGCAATGCTATCCACCGCTAAAAACTGAACATCAGGAAAAAAAATAGCCAAAGGGACGCATGGAAATCCACCACCACAGCCAATATCAATCACCTGTGTGCCTTTTTCCCACTCCGCAATAGCAGCTATGGAAAGACTATGCAAAACATGGTGTAAATAAAGTTGGTCAATATCTTTACGGGATACAACATTGATTTTCGCATTCCAATCCTTGTATGCTTCTTCCAAGGTCGCAAACTGTTGTAGTTGATGCGGCGTGAAGTCGGCAAAATATTTTGTGATTAGTTCCAATTTTTCTGTGGGGCTTTCCATACGCTAGGCAAGGTAAATAAATAATAGAACATAGACCAAAAATCAAATAAAACAAACCAGGGCCAAAGATCCAATTCGTTTAGCTTTTTCATGGTTCCTCTTAAAATACTTCCTTGTACCATTAAGCGAAGTGCCCATAAGCTAATTAATAAAATATATTGTTGGGTAAGTATGAGTGCTGCAATAAAAATAGGGTACACTAAAAATTGGCTAAATGCAAATAAACCAAGTAAAGCCGCATGTGATGTTTTATAATACTTACTGGTCGTGTAATGACGATACTTTTGATTCATCCAATCCTGGAAAGTTGTTTTCGGCTCACTAATCGTGTGTGCATCATGATCAATCACAATGGCAGTATTGTTTTTATTGGCCACCTGATTGATGAATAAATCATCATCCCCGCTAGGCATCTGATTAATGGAGGAGAAACCTTTGTTGCGTAAAAACACTTCTTTCTTATAAGATAAGTTGCGGCCAACACCCATATAAGGCAGGCCAGCAAGGGTATAGGAAAAATATTGTAATGCAGTTTGAAAAGTCTCAAAGCGAATTAACTTATTTAGGATGCCTGGTTTTTTTCTGTAAGCGCCATATCCTAATACAATTTCAATATCATCATCATAGCCATCCTGCATTAATTGCATCCAATGTTCGCTCGCTGGAACACAATCTGCATCGGTTAACAATAAGGTTTCGTTTTTTGCAGATTTAATTCCAATAGACAAAGGAAACTTTTTCCCATTAATCATTTTAGCTTCCTGCGAAAGTAAAACAGGGTTTAAATTTTTAAATGATTTTTTAAATTCTTCAATTAAATATTTTGTTTCATCTTCTGAGTTATCATTCACTAAAACAACCTCGTGTGTCGTACTGTATTTTTGTACCAAAACCCCTGGTAAATTATTCGCTAAATTATGAGCTTCGTCGCGCGCGCATATCACCACGGAAATAGGATGTTCCACATTTACTTGCTTCGTTTTTTTCTTATAAATAGCGAGTCTGAGGAAAAAAAACAAATAATAAAATAACTGAACGGCTATAATAAATACAAAAGCGCCTATCAATATATTAGATAGTAATTGGTTGGTTAGCATGTTACAAAAGTAAAGCATGCCGGCACAGCTAATTCACTTGAATATTGAATGTGGAAAACATCCTTTTTGACCTTACCTTTGCCCCATGGCGGCATTAACATTTGAATTGCAAACCCAAAGTAAAACAGGCTCGGCTAGGGCTGGTAAAATTACCACCGATCATGGGGTGATTGAAACCCCTATATTCATGCCAGTGGGAACCATTGGTTCGGTAAAGGCAGTGACACAGCAGCAATTGAAAAAGGACATCAATGCCCAAATTATATTAGGTAATACTTATCATTTATACCTAAGACCAGGGCTGGAAGTACTTGAGGCTGCTGGTGGCTTGCATCAGTTTATGGGTTGGGATCGTCCCATATTAACCGATAGTGGTGGGTATCAGGTTTTCTCTTTAGCGAACAATCGTAAGATAAAGCCAGAGGGCGTAATATTTCAATCGCATATTGATGGCAGTAAACATTTGTTTAGCCCTGAGAAAGTGATGGATATTCAAAGAACCATTGGGGGTGATATTATTATGGCCTTTGATGAATGCCCGCCATTTCCAAGTGAATATGACTATGTGAAAAAGAGTATGGATTTAACGCATGTTTGGTTGGATAAATGTGTGCATCAGTTTGATAACACACCTGATAAATATGGGTATACACAAAATTTATTCCCAATTGTGCAAGGGGGGATTTATGAAGATTTACGAAAAGCATCCTGTGAATACATCAGTTCAAAAAATGCAGTGGGTAATGCCATCGGCGGATTAAGTGTGGGAGAGCCGGAACAGCAATTGTATGATTTTACAGCTTTGTGTTGTGAAAATTTACCTGTGCAAAAACCAAGGTATTTAATGGGTGTGGGAACGCCTTGGAATATTTTAGAAGCCATTGATTTGGGTGTGGATATGTTTGATTGTGTTATGCCAACACGCAATGGTCGTAATGGAATGATATTTACTTCGCAAGGGGTGATCAATATTAAGAATTTGAAATGGGCGAAAGATTTCTCCCCCTTAGATCCAGGACTTCCCAATGAATTAAGTCAATATTATACCAAGGCATATTGCAGACATTTATTTATGGCAGATGAAATATTAGGTTTGCAATTGGCAAGTATTCAGAATCTATCTTTTTATCTTTGGTTGGTAGGAGAGGCACGAAAGCATATACAATTTGGAGATTACGCCAGTTGGAAAA
>CAJBLA010000022.1 GCA_903953815.1 uncultured Bacteroidota bacterium
CCCGATAACCATGCCGCTTATATTTTCATATGTGATTACGACTATGGTGACACAAAATCCAAATACCCCTATTGCTTTTTGGGCCAGTATTATACCATTTAGTTCGCCCATGGTCATGATGGCAAGAGTAGCCTATGGTGTACCAAGTGCAGTATCATATTGGGAATTAATATTAAGTATGGCAGTATTAGTAGGTGGATTTATTTTCACTACATGGCTTAGTGGTCGTATTTATCGCACAGGTATATTATTGTATGGTAAAAAAGTAACTTGGAAACTAATGTTCAAATGGGCATTTAAGAAAGGCTAAGGCGAACAAGGAATTAAGTTATTATAATGCGATACGCACATTCACGCCAGTCCTAGTAGATATGATTGGCGGTGAAGAGGAAATATAAGGGGTTGTCCTGCGTTGATCAAAAAAGAATTTAAGATTGATCTTGCTATTCAATACATAATCAATGGAAGGTTGTAAAGTAATTTCCTTTTGACCTCCAGTACCATAGGCATTTGCTTGATCCAAGCGACTATTACTATTATACATATCACGAAGTCCAACATCTAATCTGAAAGTTAAATCATTTGCTAATTTAGCATTATTCATTCCAGGAATATTAAATGGAAGCCTTATCCCTCTTGCACGATAGCTCGTCCCAAAAATCCATTCTTTACTATTGTTTTCACTTAATTGGTAATCCACCAAACTTAAAGCCAATAAACGGCTCTTTTTATATTCAAAACGTAAAGACCATTGTGTAACTGTTGTTACATTAACACCAATTAATGGTTCCATTCTTTCACTGATGGTAATATTAGGAATCAAGAAATAAGGAATATAGTTACCACTTATTGGATCCAAGAAAGAAGGCGCACCTAAAAATAATCTGTCCACATACATCAATGAACTTGCAAAGCTATTCATGGATAAACTTCCATTATAGCCATGTGATAATGAAATATTGGTGAAAAAATTAGACAAGGCTTTTACTTTTGATAATCCATTATATAAAATACTCCAATTCGGCATAGGCAACATTCCTGAAAATGGGTTTGAACGAATGTTACTATTGTTTTGATTCAATAATGCAACGGATTCCTTATCCTTACCTGTATAAGCTGCTATAAATGCTGGTATTAAAACATCCTGTGAGTATTTACCATAACCAATCGCATAGCCATTAGGATCCTTTTTATTATCCCAATAAGGATTTTTCTCCGCTACCCTATTAGAAATACGTAATCGATTATCCTGGAAGGTTTGGAAAACAGTTGAAATCATATTAGGATCATGGCTTTCAAAAAAGGTATTCAATGCAAAATAACTAATATTAAAACCACCCGCTGACAATGGATTTAAATGAGATTTGACTCCAGTACCACTAGTGTCTTTAAATAATTCAGAATAATCTTTACTAAATGTTTTATCTAAATGAATATCAATAATTAAATCCCTAATAGGTTCAATCTGCATCCGGATAGATAATTTTTGATCAAACCCCTGACGTAACATTAAATTAAATTTATCATCCTTGGATAATAAACCTTTTGCATCCTGTTGTCTTAACCAAATTGAATCAGGTTGTTTACCAAATGCATAATCCAAGCCTGGTGCCAATCCATCCCAAGTTGAATTTAAAAAGTTTACACCCGACATATAACCAGGCAAGCGACTATTGTAATTTTCAGAATAATCTAACGAAGCCGTTTTTAACATCGTCAATAAACCAACGACTTGCTTTACACCACCAGGCACATTAATTGGTTCATTTGCTTTTAATACACGCTGTGCAATACGCTCTTGCTTACGCGCTTCCCTCCATTTTTGCAAAGCGATGGTTTTTTCCTTACCCACTTTACCATCCAAAGCCTCCTTCTTCGTCATCAAAATTTTATTCGCTAAAGGATTCGCATTTCCACTGGCCTGGTAAGGCGCATCGGATAAGGCTGCTCGAATAAATTTTGATTTATTATAGAAACTAGAAAAATTAAATTGCGCACTTAATTGTTGTGAAAATGTATTTTCAATCATATTCCCCAATTCCTGCGCCAATCTACTAGCTCCCACCCAATTATAATTAGTTGATGCATTATAACTTGACATAATCCAATCCGTTAATGGAAATTTATTTGTTGGGATATCATACCTAAGTGTAACCCTTTGATTATACAAAGTATTGCGCCCAGCTCGAAGCAACATTCTTGTTAATGAATCCTTTTTCTCCTTGGTGTCAATACGACCACTAGGCTCATCAATTCTTGAATTTAAATTAGCTGTCATATCCAAGTTCAATGACCTCGTTAAACCCCATCGCATATTAAATATGCGACTCATGGTAAAATACTTATCATAAGTAGTATCCACTTTATCGGTAGTTCCATCAAATGAATTCACCACCCTAGGAATAAACTCTCCAAATTGTCGATCAAACACCGCGCGATAACTGATTAAACTTGGCTTTGGATTAAAATTAATTTCTTTAGCCCATGTTAACCAAGGCGAACTTGATTTAATAAATTTTCGGAAGGGCTCAATTGACTTTCCATTATTATTAAAAGTATATCCTATCGCGCCTCTTTGTTTGTCAATCTTGTTTTGTTGAATCGTAGGGCTTGATTGTGATAATTGGGAATAAGAATAACTAAAATCAAAATTACTTAAGCTAATCAAACTTTGTTTTTGCCCAGGTAAAAAACGGACATTGGTAAAGTTCAAGGTTTTGATGGTGGTTTGATCAATAGAAGCTTTTTGAACAGAATCTTTTTTGGCACCAGATAAATTACTCATTTTGTCCTTGTATAATATATCCTTGTCAAATGGATCAAACTGCGGATTTTCCATGGTTTTGTTAATGCCTGCAAATACAGGTAAGGAAATACGCGTTTGTTTTGGAAGTAACTTTCCTGCATCTATATTGGTAGCAATATCAAATTGCGTTAATCCAGTTTTAGCACGTTCGTTCATTTTTTGTTCAATACTTCCAAAGCCACTGGTTCTGCTATTCACTGAAACTGCAATTGTTCCCAAATCAGCTAAGCTTATATCCATTCTTCCTAAAGCTGCCCAAGATCCCTCTTCATCTAAATCAGATAATCTAAGTTCATTAATCCATACTTCGGCATCCATCGGAACATCGGACTTGGTATTTTCAAATGCAATCAACACCCCTCGAACTTCACCTAAATTTGGATTACCCATCACCGAATACCTTTGTCTTCCAAAATTTTGACCAAATTTTTTATTAAAAGGAATGTTTTGTTTGTCTCTTTCTAGTTTTAATTTAACCAAATCCATTAAACTTAAATTCAACTCATTTTCCAAAGGCCAAACATCCCGCGCCTCCGAACTAGCATATAATTTTTGTCTTGTCGTTGTTAAAGGAATTCTTACTTCATAGAAGTTATTTTGGAAATCCTGCCCAATTCTAATAATTGCAGTCATAGAACCACTATCCACCCTATTGATATTCTTTTTATCCTCGGCATGTAAAAACAAGGACATCTTTCCATAACGTCTTACATCCACATTCATAGTTTTAAATACCCCACGAGGAGAAGCATTTTTCTGTAGCCCATTTAATTGAATACTTAATGCTTGCTCATTTTGCAATAAATTAATTCCATTATTACTTAATAACTGAACTCGCTCAATACCAGGAGGAACCACATAATTCACTGGTGTACGGCTACCATTTTCCTCCAAGCTCACCGCCAAGGTATTGACTTTGGTATTTAAGTTAACCCCAGTTAATGAATCGTAATTACCCAAGCTATCAATGCTATAATTATATTGTCTCCATTGATTGCGCACCAAATCCAATTTTGCAAAACGAAGCGTTACTGAATCTTCAAAATCAGTTAAGTACATTCTAATAAATCGAATGGATTTAAAATCTCGAATGCCGTTTACATTTCGCTTGTATGATTTTATAGGAATGCGAAATAAATACCAGTTTTCAATACTCTTTGAACCATCTGCCAAGGTTACATTCACCGTTTTTGAATCTGTAACATAATTAGTGGTCGTAGCAGATATATTATTTTTCTGTAAATTAATTTCGTACTCAAAATACGCTTCGGTTTCATTTAATGTATTGTCTCTATTTAAATCCTCATTATCTGGAAGTAAAGTAGCTGCGCTACTAAATAAGCCTGTACCCGCCAATGCAGAGTTTCCTTGTGGGTTATTAAAGTTTTTGTACCTACCTAAAATGCCCACATTACTTGCATCGTATTTACCATCACGATACCATACATAGTTATCTGCAGATGGATCATTTGTAAATTGTTGCTTAACATTTGCATTGGTGATTTTATTTATGACATACGCTTTTTTGGAACGTTCATCATCATCACCCAAGCCATCCAACCCCACATCCTGGTATTTTCTGTCCTCCGGATTATTACTAAATGCATTGGTTACTTGAATTGGATTTACCGGAACCCTACCCCAAGTAGAACTATCTATGCCTGCGGGTATAGTTGGCGTAGGCATTCCATTTTCATAAAAGCGTCGACCATCACGTAATATATCTTCACTTACATTTCCTAAATTCAAGACCAAGGTTCCTTTGGTCGCATTAGATTTTATAAATGGATCCTGTGCCCAAAATTCAACATACTCAATAATACCTGTTTCAAAATCAGTTTGATCTAAGGAACGCATGATTCCACCCCACTTATCTTTTGGATTTGTAAACTTTCCGGCAGCATCCATATCCTTATAATTAAAGTTATAAGGGCCACGCTCCTTTGGATAATAACTTAAATCGAAAGTTGGTAATTGTACATCCGTTATATTCGTCGTTTTTTGTGGAAACAATTCATTCGTATACACCTGACGAACTCTAGGATCACTTAACAATGCTAAGTTTGATCTTAACGGATTGTTGGTGGAGTTTTTATCTTGCAGGTTTGGCTCAATGGTATACCATGCAAGCTTTGCTCTGTTATTATTATAATCAATTGAATCCGATAAATTAGCTTCCTTAAATCGTTCTTGCGGCGTAGATGCTAGTGTCCATGAGGTAAAAGGAAAACGTAAATCAATATTGGTACGCGTTGCTTCAAAATCATCTAAATAAACAACACCGTTACCGCCTCTTCCAATTTGTCGCGCATGCCCGGGTTGTAAAAATGCACCTTCTCCATAAGCAGTTAAATATGATTTTGTTTTGGTACTATAAAACGGAAGCTTGTCTAATGCCTTTGTTAATTTAGGCAATTCGGTTTTGTAATTAAAATCAAAACCATACATGGTATTATTAATAGGATCAGAACCAAAATTAGTTTTTGTAAAAAATGGTCTTTCACTTAGCCGGCTTGATGACAATCCAAAAATGAAATTTTTGCTGGCCATGTAATCTAAACGTAATGCCCTAAAGCCACGCTCCTGGAATCCAAAACCTAAATTATTTTCAAAGGAAACATCTACTGGAATATTGGAGCTCAAAATACCTGGATTAATAATACGCACAGTTCCTGAACCATAATCAACCACATAATCACGCCCTTCCATTAATATTTGCCCCCCAGCACGCACACTTACCGAACCTGGCGGCACATTAAATGCATTTAAACTTATCTCTGATCCACCTGCACTCCCCTTGACTTGACCCTCCATAACAAATCGATTCAAGTTTGCATAAGTTTGCGCTTCTGCTTTTATGTTACGATACAATTGCGGGAATAAATATTTTTTTGCGGTATCATCACTCACACCCTTAAATGCAATATTTTTTAAATCGTCTCCAAAGGGTTCAAGTAAAGGAAAAATGATACGGCCCATTTTAGATAAAACCGTAAAGCCCTCAACAAAATCAAATACCCCATCAGGCTGCGGATCATTTCGATTATTTAAACGATCCAACTGTAATAATTTAATTAATGATTGTCCAGAAACATTGGCACCTGTAACTGGCATATATCTTTTCAAACCCCTACTTGGCTCCTCATATAAAATATTCAATTGAAAATCCTGCTGCTGAATGGATCCAAATAAATCTAAAGAATAAACGTTTTTCATCATCAAATTCCAAATAGGTAAATCAGTACGCTGGGTTGTTGCTTTTAATAATTTTAAAAATAAAATATTTTGTACGCCTTTATTTGGATCTAGTGCGGTGTTTTCCGAAAATTCACCCACTTGATATACCCTTCCATTATAGGTATATTGAAATGCAACGGCCAATACCTCATCCGGTTGCAAAGGAATATTCAATGATAAGAAACCTATTTGCGGATTAAAGTAATACTCGTTCTCAGTTAACTTACGTGCAAAAGTGCGTTCATAATCTTCGGCCGACTTTAAACCAGCCATGCTTAATACACTTGAAACTGCTGAAGGATTCCTTGCAGCACTATTGTTCGCAATACTACTATATAAGCTATTGGCATTATTCTCAGGGAACTTTGCCGAGGCATTCGTAGCATATGTTTTATTACTCGGATTAGGCTCTCCAATATCCATCAAACCCACTACATCACGCGCATTGGTGGTTTGCCCATAACGATTGGTAACCCAAACCTCAATTCTTTGCACCTGCGCCTGCCCAGTTACCAAGGGCAATGTGGACATGGCATTGTTAAAATTATTCCTAAAATATTGTGCTAATAAAAAGTGTCTATTTTCCTCATAATCATCCAATCTTTTTTGAAATTTTTGGGTGGAAGACCCTCCTTGCAATGCCATAGATTGTCGCTGTGACTTTTGATTAGCGATGGCAGCTGTAACAAATAGTTTACCAAATTGCAATTGTGTTTTAAGACCAAATAAATTTTGCGTACTTGGAATTAAAGTACTTCTGGAAATAAAATTAATATTACCAGCTTCAACCGCTTTTACAATTTCATCTTTTTTACCCTTATAGTTTAATTTAATTTGATTGTCAAAACCTAAATTTGAAAGCGTGTTTAAATTGATCGGGAATTTTAGTTTATCACCAATACTAGCGTTCATGCTAAAATTGGTATTCGCATCAAAATCAAAACCCCCATTTCTTCGGGCACGTTCAGGCAAGGTTGGATTTTTTACATTTTGACCTTGATATCCTGCTTTAATATTTATCTCCCCCACCGGTTTGATATCCACTTTTAAATCTGAACCTGTTTTGCCGAACAACCGATCAAAATAACTATCGAACACTTTTGATTTAGGGCGGGTAATTTTTCGATTTAATACGCCAATCGAGTTGGCTCTTTGTCTAAAATAAGCTTGTTCATCTTTGGCAGTTTTCAATTTCCAAAATTCATCAAAATTTAAAGTGCTTGGGGTTCTTTGATATCCTGAACCAATCATGTCCGTTAAAAAGTACCTTTTTGAAGCAGCGTCATATTCCACTTTGCGCTTCACAATGCTAGTATCTCTTAAATCATAGGGATTGTTACTTGCTTGCGATAAAAAATCACCCCGCTTATCTTGAATGGGGTAACGCAAATCATTGGTAAAGGTATAAACGGTGGTATCCTTTATATTATCGCTCGTATTCGCTCCAATCAGCCCACCCAATTTTGTAGTATCTTTTTTAATTACGATACTGTCCTTTTTTTTACTGGCGGTATCTGTTACATTCTTTGTTAAATCAATTTTTATTTGCGCATGCAAATGGCTATTCGCAAAAAGCAAAACACTAAAAATTAAAAATGATTTTAAAATACGCAATGAATAAGAATTAATGAATGAAATTAAATTGTTAGCAATTTTTTAGTGCTGCTTTGATCAGCACTTCCAAACTTAATTCAGCACCTTCTGACTGTATTGTTTTATCCACTGCCTTTTCAGCAATCGCTTTTTGTATGCCCAGTGATATTAATGCTTGAATAGCATCTTGTTGTACATTAGATTTTGCAAAACCAGCACCCCCAGGTAATTGATGGGCATTTAATGGAATTTTTGAAAGTTTGTCTCTCAATTCAAGTACCAATCTTTCCGCTGATTTTTTTCCAATACCTTTAATCTGTTCCAATAATCTTGCTTCACCATTTACAATCGCTCTGATAATTTCTTCCGGTTGCATACCCGACAACATCATACGAGCAGTACTTGCACCTACACCAGAAACACTAATCAAATGCAGAAACAAATCCTTTTCAGTTTGTTCATGAAATCCAAACAAAACCTGTGAATTTTCAGTAATATGCAAATAGGTATATAACAGCCCTTTTTCTTTTTTCGAAATGGCTTCATAGGTATTTAAACTAATATTTACCTCATATCCAACACCCCCTACATCCACGATTAATTTAGCTGGGGTTAGCTGGACAAAATTTCCTTGTAAAAATGCGATCATAATGTGTCCAAAAATAATACTTAAGCGACGAAAAATAGGTATTTGAACCGATTCTTAACCAAATTTTTAAGATATTTGTTGTCCAAATATTAATACAAGTATATACATGAGTACTAAAGCAGCAATTACAGCGGTAGGTGGCTATGTTCCTGAAACCAAATTGACCAACTTTGACCTTGAAAAAATGGTGGATACCAATGATGAATGGATCCGTTCCCGAACCGGTATTTCGGAAAGACGCATTTTGAGGGAACCAGGAAAGGCTAGTTCTGATATGGCAGTCAAGGCCATCGAGAAAATTCTAGACAAAAAAAACCTTGATCCTTTAGAAATTGATTGTATCATTTGTGCCACGGTAACCCCGGACATGATATTCCCGGCAACTGCAAATATTATTGGAGATAAGATTGGTGCAAAAAATGCTTTTGGATTTGATTTATCAGCAGCTTGTAGTGGATTTTTATTTGCGCTTTCAACAGGTGCAAGTTTTATTGAAAGTGGCAGGTATAAAAAAATTATCATAGTGGGCGTTGACAAAATGAGTTCAATCATTGACTACACGGACAGAGCGACTTGCATCATATTTGGTGATGGGGCAGGTGCCGTTTTACTTGAACCAAGTAATGATGGTAATGGATTTCAGGATGCTATTTTAAAAAGTGATGGCAGTGGAAGAGACTATTTAAATATTAAAGCTGGGGGAAGTTTAAAACCCGCGAGTATTGAAACGGTTATAGCTAGAGAACATTATGCATTTCAGGATGGGCAACCCGTATTTAAATTTGCCGTAAAAGGAATGGCAGATGTAAGTGCTGAACTATTAGAAAAAAATAATTTAACTGGTGATGATATTGCATGGTTAGTACCGCACCAAGCTAACTTAAGAATAATAGATGCCACTGCCAATAGAATGGGATTGCCTATGGAAAAGGTGATGATCAATATTCAAAAATATGGTAACACCACAGCCGCCACTATCCCACTTTGCTTATGGGATTGGGAAAACCAACTAAAAAAAGGCGACAACCTAGTTTTAGCGGCATTTGGAGGTGGATTTACTTGGGGCGCCTGCTGGATCAAATGGGCTTATTAATGAACAAAAGTATTCTGCGATAAATAGGTATATTTATACAGCGTCAACAATAAAATATGAAAAAGAAAAATTTTAAAGGAATCAGTACAGTCACGTTGCATTCAGCAAGTACTGAAAATGATAACTTTTCACATACTACGCCTATATATGCGACATCGACTTTTACCTTCGATTCTACAGATGAAGGCATGGAGCGATTCAAGAGCACAGATAAAACCAGAATTTATTCCCGTTGGGGTAATCCTACTTTTACTGCAGCACAGGATGTTATTGCTGCATTGGAATCATTTGGATTAAAGAATGAAAAAGGAGAACAACTTGAACTTAAAGCATTGTTACATTCAAGTGGTCAAGCAGCGATGAGTACATTGTTTTTAAGTACATTGAGTGCAGGTGATACATTAGTATCGCATTATTCATTATACGGAGGCACCCAGGAATTAATGCAAAAGCTTTTAGTAGAGGCTGGCATAAAATGTATTTTAATTGATGTGCGCGACGCTGCTTTACTTGAAAAAACAATTAAAGAAAATACGGGGATAAAATTAATTCACTTGGAAACCCCTGCCAATCCTACATTACAGTGTGTGGATATAGAAGCAATTTGTAAAATTGCTCACGCACATGGTATACGTGTTTCGGTTGATAACACCGTTGCGACTCCTTATTTGCAACAACCATTTGCATTAGGTGCGGATTTTGTATTTCACTCTGCAACTAAATTTTTAAATGGTCACGGATCCGCATTGAATGGGGTTTTATTAGGCAAGGATTTAGAATTCATGAATACCAAGGTTTGGAAATGGCATGTATTATTAGGCGGCAATAGCAATGCATTTGATGCTTACTTATTAATACAAGGAATGAAAACTTTGGAAATAAGAATGGACAGGCATTGTAGTAACACTGAAAAAGTGGCACAATTTTTAGACAAACATCCAGCCATTGAAAAAGTAAACTATACAGGCTTAGCCGCTCATCCCGATCATGCCATTGCAAAAAAGCAAATGAAGCAACATGCCCCATTAATAAGTTTTGAATTAAAAGGCGGATTAGACGCAGGGAAAAAATTCATTGATGCGTTAGAAATTTGTACGCGTGCCGTTTCTTTAGGAACAGTAGATACCTTGGTATCGCACCCTGCAAGCATGACACATTATGGCATACCAAAAGAGGAAAGAATAAAATATGGCATTACCGATGGTTTAATCAGAATGAGTGTAGGCATTGAAAACTTTGAAGATATTGCTGCTGATTTAACACAAGCATTAGCAAAGGTGTAAACTAATTACGCTTCCCAACAAAAAATTAACAATGGACATTAACATACGCCGCGCTGAAAAAAGAGATTGCGTCAGATTATTAGAACTCATTCAAGAATTAGCGGAATACGAAAAAGCACCCAATGAAGTAACCGTCACCCTATCCCATTTTGAGGAAAGCGGATTTGGCGCAAACCCAGTATGGTGGGGATTTGTAGCCGAAGTGGCAGGTGTAGTGGTGGGTATGGCATTATATTATGTACGCTACTCCACTTGGAAAGGACAAAGAATGTATTTGGAAGATATTTTAGTGACCCAGGAAATGCGTGGTAAAAAAATTGGAGGCCTATTATTTGATACCTTAATCAAGGAAGCCAAAGAAAAAAAATTCACAGGAATGAATTGGCAGGTTTTAGAATGGAATGAACCCGCTATCAATTTTTATAAAAAATACAATGCCAATTTTGATCCAGAGTGGCATAATGGAAGTATTGTATTTTAAATGCTAATCAAAAATTGTTCTAAAATTGTTTGATCGCTTTTGACCAAAACTACTTGAAAAAGAGAGTTCAAAACTGTTGGGATTAAGCACTGCACCTGTCATACCCCTACTATAGACATCATAGCTGATACCAAATCGATATTGCTTCATTAATATTGAAACTTGCGGTATCACTGCATCACCCACCCTGTAAAATAAACCAGCATAAATGCGATTCACATATTCATAATAGCTTCCAAAAGGCAAACTAAATGCAGCGCCTACTAAAAGCTGGTCTATATTATTCCTATTGCTATAAGAAGCATGCACCATAGCAGTTTTTTTATTGTCATTCACTTCTTTTTCAAAATTAAAAAACACCATAGATTTAAAACCCGATGCTTCAGCATTGTTATTAATGGTTAGTTCAGGCTTAGCCATAAAAAAGGCATTCGCACTAAATTGAACAAAGGAGTTTTCATTATGCTTGGTGTATAACAATCCTGTATTCACTGATATTTTGGAGGCGCTACTATTCAAGTTTTGTAAACTAATAGATTGTGAATTATTTATAAAAATCCCTTGAGAAAACTGATCGTAAAATTTAAGCTTATCTAGCTGTAAATTTGACTGTATAAAGGATACACCCAACCCCAACGAAAAATTCTTTTCCTTTTTATCATCAAAATACATGTGATATGCAGCATTAATTGTTGCATAATTAGTTTGCAAAATACCATTCATTACCTGATCTGAAATTATCTGACCACCTAATCCTAAATAGTTTTGTACATCTGGATTTCTATTTTTATACCTTCCATCCCAACCCAATACAATGGTTCTGTATAAGGAATTACCCGCCATAGTTTGGGATCTGTAATTTGCTTGTGCCCTACTTTGATATAGGCCATTACCCACAGAAGCAGGGCTCAAAAACTGAGCAGCCCCATACACTTGAGATAAAAAGGGATCCTGTGCATTTACATTGAAGTAAATACAGCAAGTAAATAATAATATGGATACCTTTTTAATCAAATTACACCTGTGTTATTTTAATAATAAAAACTGACCCGATTTTCGTTCAAAAGTCACCTCACCTAATCCAGTAATTTCTGCAATCCACATATAGCCATCCGATTCCTGCATTACATTGTTATAAGTGCCATCCCATTTAATTGCACTTGGATCTGCATTTTGAATCTCATACACCAATTTTCCCATACGATTAAATACCCTAAAGTAATTAACACGCTTCACTGATGAATTGTACGCTGCTTTTAAAAATTTATTATCCATATACATATCCGTTGGGATAAATGCATTGGGGATTTCGAATTTCATTAATGCAGGTATAATTTCAACATTAAATAAATTGCTTGTTAATGATCTACAACCATTCCCATCAATGACATAATATTTCAAATCAACAAAGCCCACTTTTATTCCAGTTAAAGTAGGATTTAAAAAACCATTAATACCAGCAACAGTTGGATCGCTATTGTTCCAAATATAACTATACGGAGGCAATCCATTCGATGCTGAATTATTTAAAGTCAAATCGCTACCTACCATTAATTGATTTGCAGATGAGGTAATTTGAGTAATCGTAGGAAGCGGATTTACAGGTATAGTTACAGAGGCTATATTTACACAACCATTAATGTCAGTTCCTGTTAAAGTATAAGTGGTTGTTATGGTTGGCGCAAAAAGTGTTCCATTTGTAATGCCACCTGTCCAAGAATATGTTGAAGCTCCTGCTCCTGCTAATGACAAGCTTTCACCTAAACAAATTTTTGATTTTGTAGCAACAAAAGTCACAGTTGGTAATGGATTAATAGTGGCAACTACCGGACTAATACTTGAACAACTATTACCATCCGTTCCTTTAATATAATAAGTGCCCGATGTTGTAATTGCTGATGCTGTTCCTAATACAGCTGTTGCTGCAGCATCTGCAAAATAGCCATAAACTAAACTCGCTGTTGATCCTGTAGTCACAGCCGTGGTTGTTAAATCAATGGTATTTGGTGAACAAACAGCGGTTGGGTTATTGATAGTGAGGTTTGGTAAACTATTTACTGTAATTGATTTAGTCGCAGTATTCACACATCCATTCGCATCAGTTCCTGTTACTGTATAAGTAGTTGTTGTCGTTGGTGCAAAAGCAGTTCCATTAGTGACACCTCCTGACCATGTATAACTTGTAGCGCCTGCTCCAGCTAATGTTGCATTTGATCCTATACATATCGCACCACTTGCAGGTGTTGATGTAGCTGTAA
>CAJBLA010000023.1 GCA_903953815.1 uncultured Bacteroidota bacterium
GGTTATATTTGATAAAGTAAAGGCGGAATCATTTACGCATCTTTTACAATTGGCACATGCGAATCAAATTAGTTATTAAAAAGGCACTTTTCATTTTTTTGCTCCTGTTAATAGGGGCTTCCTCTTTTTCACAATTAGCTTATACTTTTGAACGGCTTAATACTGAGTCTGGATTACCCACTAATACAATTAAGGGATTGCAGTTTGATGAAAAGAATCGATTCTTATGGATTGCGACTGAGTCAGGTATCGTTAGATACAATGGACATAATATTCAAAGTTTTGGGGATCAAGAAGAAAAATCAATTTTAAATAATAGAGTAGTATACTTTACAATTGCTACTAATGGAAGTTTATTCGGCAAATTTGTAGATGCCACTAGTTTTTCGATTAAAGAAAATGATGTAATTATAGGTAAAACAACTAGTATTAACAATAACTTAAATGAATTTATTGAAAATAAGTATAATGTAAATTTGAGTAAAATAAAGACTAATTATCAAAGTATTTATTTTAAAACATTTAAGATAAATAATGTTATATTTTCTATTAACGAGGACTACTTGCTTCGGTTTAATAATACTACGGTAGATACTTTATTGTTTTTTGATAGTAAAGTTCAGAGCTTTCAAATAGGAGATAGGCTTTATATTATTGATAAAAGAAATATTTTATCGGAAGTTTTATTAAATAATATTGATAATGCTTCTAGTAAAGTGCTAGTTAAAAAAGTTTATCATTCTGAAAAATATTTTAAGATAAGCACAGATGTAAAGGTTTTTCAAGACCTGCCAATGGATGATGTTTTTATAATTATAGATAAAAAATTATATCGAATAAGCTTAAATGACAATAATTTTTCTTTTGAATTAGTTTTAAACAATTTACCTATTTCTGAATTTTATAAATCTTTTCAATTTGATAAAATAACAAAAACAATTTATATAGGTACAGATAATAGAGGGGTGTTGGTTTGTAGGCCTAAATATTTTAATAGAATACTCCCAAATAGCACACTTTTGAATACTAGTACAAGCGCCTATGCACAGGTATTACTTAAAAATGGCAATATTCAAGTAAATGACGGTCCAATTTTTGGAACCTCTAATGTATATAGTAAAAAAATATTTATTAAAAGAGCTGAGCCTTTTACTTTTATTTCAAGTAAAAACATTCTCTATATTACCAATGAAGATGGAATAGTTGAATACGATATAAATCAGAGTAAGGTTATTAATATAAAAACTGATTCATTAAGGAACAGAAATGCTTTTATTGAAATAAATGAAACGGTTTATTCTTTTAATGAAAATGGTGTTGCTAAACATATGAATAATAAATGGGAATATATTTTGAAGTTTAAAAAAATACCATTAAATTTTATAGTGCATGATATAAAAATGGAGAATTCTAAAGAAATATTAGTAGCTACGACTGATGGAGTGTATAAATACGATCTTGAAAATAATAGTTTTTATTTATTTTACAGGGATAAATCAAGATCAAATTTTAGAAGTATTTTTAAGATGGATGAATATTTTTTATTTGGAACTTATAGCGGAGGAGTATTTATGTATAAACAGGATACAATTAAAAAAGTTCCCTTGGACCCTAATGGTTATTTAAAATATGCCCATTGTTTTATAGAAGATGATGAGCATAATATATGGGCTAGTACTAATAAAGGACTTTTTAGATCACCTAAACAATCTCTAAAAGATTTCTGGAATTTTGGACCTGGCAAAATTGCATTTAGGTATTTTGGTAAATTAGATGGTATAGATGTTTTAGAAATGAATGGAGGTTGTAGTCCTTGTGCTATTAAATTACCAAATGGCGATTTTTCAATACCAGGAATAGATGGATTAATCCAATTTAACCCTGATAATTTAAATAAACTAAATTATCTAAATATCAAACCTAATGTTTATTTAGATAAAATTATTATCGATAATAAAATTATAAGTTTTGAAGACATTAATAAGTCACTTTCGAGTAAAACAAAAAGTATCGATTTTCAATTAGGTATTTCCGGAATGTTGTCGGAAGAAAATATAATTGTAGAATATAAGTTCGGATTAAATGAAATTTGGAAAAGAATATCTATCAAGAATCCTGTAATACATATAGACAAAACATCCTATGGACAAAATGAGCTTTATCTAAGGTGGAGAAATACAGCTACTGCTGAATTTGGTTCAATGGAATATCCTTTTTATGTTAATTATCCAAATGCGGTGCACCCTTTAATGATATTTGTATATTTATTAATCATAATTCTTTTAATTTATATATACGTTCGAATTAAAACAGCCATATACAAAAGAAGGCAAATAGAACTGGAGGCAGAAGTAAATTCAAAGACCAAATCTTTATTAAGTTTAAATAAGTATTTAACTGAAAGAAATCAAGCAAAGGAGCAGGTATTGGCTATTATGAATCATGATGTATTAACGCCGCTTAAGTATTTGCATATGACCGCCAATAGTATCAATGAAAAAATTGTAGATGCTAATTTAAAAAAGTCAATTCAACAAATAGCAAGTACGAGTAAGGAATTAGAGTATTTAACTAGGAATATGTTAAACTGGGTTAAATTTGATAATACCAATAAACTATTAAAAAGTCAAGATGTTGATCTTCATAAATTAATTCATGACTTAATTGATTTTATCACACCATTCATAGGAGATAAGCTAATTCGCATTGAAAATAAAATTCCTGTTAATACAACTATAAAAAATTGGCCAGATGCGCTTCGAGTTTTAATGTATAATTTTTTAATGAATGCAATTAAATCAACAGAGCAAGGAGTGATTGCTATATCAATAGAAAATAGATCAAATAGTTATACCATCAAAATTCAAGACACAGGTGTTGGAATGAGTCCATCTATGGCAAAATTTCTAATAACTGGAAAAAGTAAAGATGAAGTTGAAAACTTACCTAAGTATAAGAAAGGGAATGGAGTAGGCTATCAGATTATAAGAAATATAATAAAATTAATGAAGGCTAGATTTGAAATAGAAAGTGAGGAGAATGTAGGTACTACAATAAATTTATACTTTGAAAATTAAAGTACTTCAAATTTTGTAACGATTTGTTCGTCCATTTGAAATTGATATTTTCCTTTTTTTAATTCTCCAACATATAAACATGTTCGTTGTGTAAAGCCTGCAATTTTACCTTTCATAATCTCACTTCCTTTGTCACAAAAAATTGTATAAATTTTAGTATGATGTTCTTGTTCATCAAAACTTATTTCTAAAATACCATCTTTTACTATTTCAGTAATTTTTAACATTGCTTCAGTATTCATTATATGTGCAAATTAAAAAAATTTAAAATATTTATAATAGAATAATCTCTACATATTAATTGAATCATAGAGGATAGAGCTAATTCTATCATATTTTATAGAATAGATTTTAGTCTATTAATGTTGAAAAGTTTTTTTAATATTCTATTATTTCTAGAATTATTTCTATGACAATAATCATCTATTTGTAGAATTTTTGCAGATACCTAATATCCGTATCTGAATGTCAATCGATAGATTTACAAGGCTTTATCATCATTATACTAAAAAGAAGAATATACTTATTCATTCTTTTATCAAGGTATGTATTTTAGGTTTATTCATTGGAATAAGTGCTATAAGTAATATACAAGCTCAAGTAGTCTCTATAACCGGAGCTGGTAGTAATACAACTTGTAACGGCTGGGGTGTTGTAAATAATGCACAACTCACACCTTGTGCTGCAATTATGCCAAGTAATTTTTACAATTTGGCTATTGGTCAAAATGTGTCTTCTTCTATCAATTTCAATATGAACACTTCTATGGGAAGTGGCTTTATTTTATTGGATTTCGATCTATGGATGGGAAAGCTTAGTAATAACGCAGGAAGTGGTTCAGATTATGTAAGTGTTTTTTTTAATGGTAATACAGCGGCGAATGAATATTTTCGAATTAGTCAAATATCTAATGCTAATTATACTATTGTAGCATATAATGGCGGATCAATTATTAGTGCACCAATACCTACTGGAACATCTTCTATGGCAAAAGCTGGTAGAGTCCTTCTGAGAATCCCATTCACTGGAAGACCGACAACTGCAGGAAGTACAACCGCACTAACTTTTTTTCATAGTGCTGGAAGTAATGACTATGGTTTAAGTTTTTATAAGCTTGGAACAAATGTTGATTATATTGGTTTTAGCACACAACCTGCCAATAAGATTGTATGTACTAATTCGAATACTAATTTCAATGTTGTACCTACTTCAACCATCAATGGAAATCCTACACCAACTTATACTTATCAGTGGTATAAAAATGGTACTTTAATTAACGATGGAGGTGTTTTCTCAGGTGCTACTACCTCCACTTTGAATTTGACTGGTGTTACAAGTGCAGATGCCACAGCTTATACCTGTGTTGTTAGCACAAGTACTGCTTCTGGTACAATATCTTATACTTCTAACCCTGCAACTTTAATTGCAAATGCTTCACCAACAATTACAGGTACTTTAAGTGCATGTGTTGGAAGTACATCGCAATTAACAGGATCTGCAACTGCAAATACTCTTAATCCTTGGGTTAGTTCTAATTCTTCTATTGCATCCGTTAGTAATGCAGGTCTCGTTACATCAATTAGCGCTGGGACTGTTACAATTACTTACAAAAATTCAAATGGTTGTGAAGCAACTCAAACATTCATATCAAGAGCAAAACCTGTTTTAACTGCCTCAACTGGTAATACCTATTTATGTGGTGTTAGTACAACGCCTGCTTCTACCTATACTATTACTGCTAATGCTGCTCCTTTTGCAACTAGCCCATGGACATCTAGTGCTACAAGTATTGCAACTATAGCTGCAACTTCAAGTACAAGTAACAGCTCATTAGCAACCATTACACAAGTAGCGGGAGGTACCACTAATATTACTTTTAAAGACATCAATGGCTGTACAACATCAACGCCTTACACAGTTCAAAATGTAGGAATTTCTGCAATAACTGCAAATACTACAATTTGTACAGGACAATCGGTTAATTTAAATGCTACTTCAGCGGGTAATATTATCAATTGGTATGATGCTGCTGGCACGCAATTAAGTTCTGTTTTAAGTGCTGTGAATTATGTTGTTACTCCAAGCACTCCAGGAACATACACCTATTATGCAGAAGCAGCAATTCAAGCGTCAACCAATTATTTACCTAGTTTAAATTATTACACCTGGGTCGTTCCTAATGGTGTGACTGCACTTTCTGTTCAAATGAAAAGTGGAGGTGGAGGTATGGGTGGTTCTGATACATATGGTGGAGCAGCAGGTAACCAATCGAAATATATCAATTCTTCAATTTTAGTTACTCCAGGTCAAACTTTACAAATTGCACCTGGTTTTAGAGGTGGTAATGGTGGATCTAATGCAACAAATTGTTGTGGTGGTATTGGGGGTAAAAATGCTTTTGGATATAATGGAGGAGATGGTGGTGCAGGTGGACCTGGTGGATGGTCAGGTGCAGGTGGTGCAGGTGGAGGAGCATCTGTTTTAAAAATATTTAATTCAAATGGTTCACTTGATAGAGAATATATATTAGCTGGATCCGGTGGTGGTGGCGGTGGAGGACAATTTGGTGTAGGAGCGAATCCTGTTGCAGAAACATACAGAGCGGATGGAGCACCAGCAGGTGCTGTAGGTTTAAAGACACCTGGTGATGGAGGAGGCGGTGGAGGTGGTGGAGGTGGTAAGAAAGGAGGTATTGGTGGACCAGGATCGCCAACCGGTGGTGACGTGGGAGGTTCAGGAGGTAGTGATGGTTTAGATCAATTATATGGTTTAACATTTACTAAAGTTGCGTCAGGTAATGGTTTTATAACTATTTCTTACGAAGCACAAGGAGTTGGTGCTTGTGTAACGCCTGTTCGTCGACCTGTAGTTGTAACCGTTTCTCAAGGGAATAATGCTGGTACAATTACTGGAACTTCTGTCATTTGTAAAACAACTGCTACAACTTATTCTTCGACTGGTTCAATTTTGACAACTGGTGCAACTGGAACTTGGGCAAGTTTAAATACAGCTGTTGCTAGCGTGAATGCTACTACGGGTGTTATTATTGGCTTAACAGCTGGAACAGCTACAATAACTTATACCATCACAGGTGGATGTGGAGGAACTGCTATTGCAAGTAAACAAATTACAGTTATTGAACAACCTGCTATTACTCTGCAGCCTTCTTTAACGAACCAAGGGTATTGTTTAAATGCAAGTTCGGGCTTATTGAATGCCGCTGCTTCTAACGCAACTTCTTATCAATGGTATTATACAAATACAGCAAATCCATTTGGGAATGCTTTAAATTTTGATGGAACTAATGATTATGTAAGTTTACCAAACGAATCAAATTTTGATTTTACAAATCAAATGACTGTAGAGGCATGGGTAAATATTTCCTCATTTACAAAAGCATATCAAAGTATTATTACTAAGGGAGATAATTCGTGGAGACTTTTAAGAAATAATACTTCTAATAATTTAATTTTTGCAATTAATAATACAAGTTCAACAGTTTTTACAGTTAATAGCACAAGTAATTTAAATGATGGTAAATGGCATCATGTTGCTGGTACTTTTGATGGTACAAATATTAAAATATTTGTAGATGGCAAAATGGAAGGGAGTACAGCTACTACTGAAAATATTTTTAATTCAAGTAATTTAGTTTTTATCGGAGAGAATGCTGGAGTAACTGGAAGGCAATTTATTGGTTCAATGGATGAAGTTAGAATATGGAATGTAACTCGTTCGGAAGCACAAATAAAATCCAACTTTTTAAATGAATTAACTGGAAATGAAACCGGTTTAGTTTCTTATTTTAAATTTAATAATACAGTTGCATCTGGTACAAATAGCACAACAGTATCAGATGTTAAAAATGCAAATAACGGAACTGCTGTTAATTTTGCTTTAACAGGGGCAACTTCAAATTATATAGCTAATACCAACGATGGTAATGGAACAATCGTTTCACCAAATGGCACTTCTACTTCACTAAAGCCTTCAACCGCAATAGCAGGAGACTTTTATTATTATATGACTGCATCCAATGCGGCATGTTCTGTTGTATCAGATTTATCTGCAAGAATTAGAGTTGTGCAAGATTGTACTGGATTAGATGCAGATGGGGATGGTATTTTAGATGAAAATGATATTGATGATGATAATGATGGTATTTTAGATTCGGATGAAATGATTAAATGTGATGCACAAATAATTACACCATTGTCAGCTACATCAAGTCCTGTTTATGGATCGTCTACTGCTGCTAAAACTATTGATGGTTCTGGATTCACAGGTACAGGATTAACTGCAATTGCAGATGCACCTGCTTTAATTTCAGATGCTTGGTACATGTTAGAACCAAATACAACTGGTTTTATAGAATATACAATGCCTTCAAATACAGATGCTACTGGTATAGTATTATGGGCTCCAGATGCAAATAATTACGGTGGTGGTGATGGACCGATTAAAGATTTTACTGTAGTTGTAACTTATGGGAATGGATTAACCTATACAACAACATCATATACTACTACACAACCAAATTCTAGTGGTGCTTTAAGTGGCGCACAAATTTTTAATTTTCCTAATGTTTTCAAGAATATTTCTAAAATTAGATTAAATATTTCAGCTGGTTGGTACGATAAGTTAAATAACAGTATAGGGCAAGTAACAACTGTTGGAGAAACAGTTAATTCTGCTTACAATATGACTTTAAGTGAATTTAGAGTATTATGTAACACTCAGGATATTGATTCAGATGGTGATGGGATATTTAATAGGCTAGATTTAGATTCTGATGGTGATGGTTGTCCGGACTCAAAAGAATCTAACGTTTCTGGTACTTTAATTACAGGTACTCTAAAAAATGGGACGATTGCTAATCCCACAACAACTTATAATGTAGCAAATGCAAGAGTTGCTGGCCCATATGGGGTAAATGGTTTAGCTGATAACCTTGAAACTTCTACGGATAATGGGATTACTAATTATACTAGTTACTATAATAAATTTGCAATTTCGAATTCATTAAATGCTTGTTTAGATACGGATGTAGATGGTATACCTGATGTATATGATTTAGATGATGATAATGATGGTATTATTGACGATACAGAAATGACTTGTACGAATTCAAATAATGCAGATAAATCTGGCATCATAGTTTCTTCATCAGTTACCTGGATCTATAATAGTACAAATAGGTTAGTTAATTTGGTTGATGGCATTGATGGTTCCATTAATGCTGTGTATCCACCAACAGCAGCAGGCGCATTAAATAATCAAACCATTTTGCAATTTGATTTGCCATTGCCTAAAGTACTAACCTTAATTGAACTTGGAAACTATCCAGGTCATTCTGCTTTTACTGCTGGTGGAACGTATAAATTACAAGGATTTGATGGAGCTAATTGGGTGGATATCGTTAGTTCTCAAATTATAGCAAATACAACAAAAAAATATGCAAGTAATAATTCCTATAAATTGGATATGTCAAATAATATTACTCCTTTTGGAAAATATAGGATGTATGGTATATCAGTTGCAGGAGTTGGAAACTGGATGAATGAAGTATATTTTGAAGAAAGAACATGTGTAGATAAAGACACAGACGGTGACGGCACTCCAAACAGAATTGATTTAGATAGTGATGGAGATGGCTGTTCGGATGCCAAAGAAGGAGGAAGCTTTAGTTTAAATAGTGGATTGACATTCAGTTCAAGTACTGCTGCGGGCGTTAACTCAAACACTACTTTACAAAATGCACAGATCACTAGTGCTAATTTTGGAACAAACGGTTTAGCCAATCTTTTAGAAACCATTTCTGATAATGGGATCATTAATTATCAAACATATTACAATACCTATGCAACAGATGCAACAAAAAATATTTGTAGTTTGACAGATTCTGATGGAGATGGGATTGCAGATGTGATAGATTTAGATGATGATAATGATGGAATAACCGATTTTAAAGAGTTGAACTGTACTATTACAAATAGTACGGATGGCAACTGTACAGCCGCATTAAAATCTACGAGTACCTATGGGATATTTACACATTGTTCCGGTTGGAATGCATTTGATTTCGACTCGTCACCATCGGTATTAGATAGAGCCGATTTTGATTATATGGGAGTGAGTGGAACCGATCCATATTTTGATTTACAAGGATCTTATACAGGCCCTAATATTACTGGTAAGATGGTCAAAAGTTTTGCTACTACGACTGGCCTTTCTTATACTTTTGAAGTTGAATTAATTAGTGCTTTTGGGGATGATCCTACAACTGGATCAAAACCATATTTGAGAGCCATAGATGCTTCTACAGGGATCATATTAGGAACTACATATTTAAACGGCTCTGGTATTCGGAAGGTTAGTTTTACGGGTATTGGTAGTTCTACACTAATTACATTAGGATACGATATTCGTCTTGGTAATATTGGTAGTTTATTCTGGAAAGGTGGTATAATGACACAAAATGGGGAAGCTTACCAAATATGTTCTTTACAAGACACTGATAACGATGGTATTCCTAATCAGCTTGACCTTGATTCAGATGGTGATGGTTGTCCAGATTCCAAGGAAGCAAGAGTTCCAGGAACTTTAACAACAGGTTCAGTTATAAATTTGGTTAATAATAATGCAGGTGCTGGAACAGCTACTTCTACAACTAATGGAGTTGCCAATTCAGTTATTACTGGGCCATATGGTACCAATGGTTTTGCAAATAGTTTGGAAACAAGTTTAGAATCTGGAGCAGGTAATTATACGTCCACTTATGCAACATATGCTATAGATAAGAGCAAAGAATTATGTACAGATTCCGATGGAGATGGAATTCCTGATGCATTAGATTTAGATGATGATAATGACGGAGTTCTCGATTATGTAGAATGTGTTTGTCCTTCAGCTGGGACCACATCACCTGTAATTACTCCTGAAACTATTACGACTGTTCCAAATAATGTATTTGGGATATCAAACTGGGGGTCTAATGCTAGTTTAGCTAGAGATGGTTCAGGTTTATCGGCAACGCCTACAACGGAAGCTTCCTTATCTACCATAACTCATAGTTCTCCAACCCTTGTTTCAAACGCAGCATATACTTCTGATTATACATCTGTAACAAATGATTGGGTATTTACACTAGCTGCTCCATCTGATATTAAAGGGATTGCGATGTGGGTGCCAGGTTCAAATGCTTATGGTGGAGGAGATGCTCCAATGAAAAAAATAGAAGTTTCCTGGGTGAATTGCGCTGGCAATACAAGTTCTAAAATATTTGATTTAGGGACGCCTTCAGCTAATGCTAAGCTACTTTATTTTGATGATCCGATTATGTCGGTTTCGTCCGTTAAAATGAAAATTTTACAAGTTTGGTATGATAAAGAAATGGATCAAGGGGTGGGAAATGGGTGGGAAATTTTAGATGCTTCAAATATAGAAGTGGGCTTCAACATTACATTAGGTGAGATAAGATTTATTAGTCAAGTTGGGGCTTATTCTTTGACAAAATGTGATTTAGATTCTGATGGAGATGGAATTGTGAATAGTTTGGATTTAGATTCAGATGGGGATGGATGTCCAGATGCCAAAGAATCTGGAGTAAATGGGACATTGACAACTGGAACTTTAATTAATACGACCAATAATGCTAGTGCCGGCGTATTCTCTACAACAGGAATTCCAAATGCTATTGTAACAGGACCTTATGGAGCAAATGGTTTAGCGGATGTCGTAGAAACAAGTGCAGAATCTGGAACAATTACATATACAAACAATTTTAATAGATTCGCTAAAGATAAAAATATTAATTTTTGTACTGATAATGATGGGGATGGTGTTCCAGATCCAATAGATATTGATGATGACAATGATGGTATTAGAGATTTTATTGAGCAAGGATCTTGTCCAGTTATTAGTACAACAGGATTAACTTTTACAGGAAGTACAAATACAGTAAGGTATAGTGGAAATACAATTTCTGCAGTATCTAGTTCAAATGGTGCATGGCAAACTGCCTATTCAAATCAATCATTAGCATTGCCTATTCATTTAGAGTTTAAGGATAATGGCAATGACAATTACATAAAGTTTGGTTTGCATCCTGTGAATGGCTTAAAAACTCCAAACGGTTTTCAGGATGCAGCTTATAAGCTTTATTTTAATACCATTTATGTTCAAGGATATTTACCTAATACAGGTTTATTACCATCTATGTGGTATCCAAGCGGCACGAATATTGTTCAAGGAGATCTTTGGCAAATCGATATTGATGTATTTGGATTTGTTAATATTACAAGAAATGGGGCTCCTTATAAATCCTTCCAGGGTGTAGTGTCTAATTATAATGTAGCTATTTCTTCATATAATGATGCTGCAAGTAAACCCAGAGTTTTATCAGATGTAATTATAAATGCTAAATCAGTAACTTTTAGTGGTACTACCACAAATTGTACAGAATTAGATACGGATGGGGATGGGGTACCTAACAGATTAGATTTAGACAGTGATGGAGATGGTTGTACTGACGCTGTAGAATCAAATATAACAGCAGATTTGACTACAGGTAATGTTGTGAATGGAACTGGAGTAATTGTTAATGGTACCTATAGTGCTACAACTACCACTAATACAAATAAAGCAATTGTAGTTGGGCCATATGGTTCAAATGGTTTATCTAATAATGCAGAAACCTTTGTTGATAAAGGCATTACATTTTATATTCCTTCCTATAATTACGCTATAAGTAGTTCTACCCAAGCATGCACTGACAATGATGGAGATGGTGTTCCAGATATTTTTGATGTGGATGATGACAATGATGGTATTCCTGATTTTACAGAATCAAATTCATGCCCAGATCTAAATAATTTAACTTTTAATGGCTTAGCCTCGGTTTTAAAATCAAATAATGCTTTAACAGTAACTTCTTCGTCTAATGGAACTTGGCAAAATGCATATTCTAATGAAATTCTAAGTTTACCTATCCATTTAGAATATAAAACTTCTCAATATACTCCTGATGCATTTATTGGTTTATTACCAAGACTTGGTTCAAAAGTAACAGGTAATTATACGGATGATGCATATAAGATATATCATACAAATACAAGTATTTATGGGTACTTGCCTAGTACTGGAACCAATCCTATCGCTTGGAATCCAACTGCAGTAAATAATACAGTCACTCAAACTGCACAGAATTATGGTGAATTGTGGGAAATGGATATTGATTTAAATGGTTATGTGAAAGTAAAAAGAGGAGGGGTTATTTATAAGCAATTTCAGGGAATCAAATCTGAGTACAATTTAGCTTTATCTACACCTAATTCCACGGCTGTTTTTGTAAGATCTTTTACCGATCTTAAATTAATTGCTGCAACGGTAACAACTAGCAATGGAGTAATATCACCTTGTACCGAACTTGATACAGACAATGATGGTATTGTTAACAGATTGGATTTAGACAGTGATGGGGACGGATGTTCCGATGCAAAAGAATCAGGGGTTAATGGAACTTTAATTACTGGTAATATTATAAATGGAACGATAAGTAATACAACAACTACTTCAAATACAAGTGCGATTGCTGTCGGACCTTTTGGTGCTAATGGTTTAGCTAATAATGTAGAATTAGGAGTTGAGACAGGTTCAATTAGTTATACCTCTACATATGCTTATGCAATTAACAATTCAGTTAGTTTTTGTAAAGACAACGATGGAGATGGAGTGCCAGATTTAATTGATATTGATGATGACAATGATGGCATTACAGACTATGATGAACAGATTTCTTGTTCAACATTAACTGGTTATACATTTAATACAACAGGGAAAGTAGTATTAGGTTCAAATAGTATTATAACCAATAATGCTTCTGTATGGATCAATAATTATTCTAATCAAAAACTTTCTTTACCAATTCATTTAGAATATAATTTAGCTGATATAAATGGTCTATCATTTATTGGATTTATTCCAATTAATTATAATAAGATTATAACTACTGGAAATTATTCTGATGATGCTTATAAAATTTATCATTCAAATGGTAATTTTTATGGAAAAATGCCAACAGAATGGACGCCTGGTGCTACAACGCAAAATGTTGGTGACTTTTTTGAAATTGATATTAACATTAATGGTGTTGTTAGTTTAAAGCAAAATGGTACAATCATTAGAACATTTAATGGTGCGACAACTGATTATTTATTTACATTAACTTCTTATAACTATCGATACTACGCCAATGTAAAATTAATTGCAAATGCAGTTGATGGAGTTGTTTGTAGCCAATTAGATACTGATAATGATGGTAAACCTAATTATTTAGATACAGATAGTGACGGTGATGGTTGTAATGATGCTGTTGAAGCAGGTTCGGCAACTGTTGGAACTAATGTGCCTTTAACTGGACCTTATGGATCTAATGGTCTAGTGGATAGCAAGGAAACTGTTACAAATGGAATTGGAAATGGTTATATCAATTATAAATTAAATTATAAGAATGCAATTTCATCTTCTTTAAAAGGTTGTGTTGATAATGATGGTGATGGAGTTCCTGATTTAATTGATGTAGATGATGACAATGATGGTGTACCTGATTTTACAGAGTCAATTTCTTGTCCATTGTTAACGGGACTAACCATGACTGCATTATCTGGTGCTGGAATAGTTCCCACATTTACGCCTATTGCTACAAATAATACCTATACAATTTCAATGACAAGTACCAATGGAAATTGGAATAATAGTTATAGTACACAGGCATTGTCTTTGCCAATTCACATGGAGTACCGAACCAATAATTTAGGTGATGGTATGATAGGTTTAATTCCAACCTATGGTTTTAAATCCGTTTTAAATACATATACTGACGAAGCAATTAGATTTTATCACGCCGGAGCATATGCATACGGACAAATGCCTAATGCATGGTCGCTGCCTGCAACGGCTGGAACCACCACTGATTTTTATGAATTAGATATTGATATTACAGGTTTTATGACTGCTAAAAAGAATGGGGTTGTATTAAGATCCTATCAAGCTTCAAAAGCAGAATATAACTTTGTATTAACCTGTCCTGGTGCCACTACCAGATTATTCACTGATTTTAAATTAATTGCAAATAGTGCCACTGGATTAACCTGTAATGAAGTGGATTCTGACAATGATGGAATTCCAAACCGTTTAGACTTGGATTCAGATGGCGATGGATGTAATGATGCTTTAGAAGCTGGTGCTGCAAATGCAAGCACAATTGTACCACTTACTGGAAATTTTGGAGCCAATGGCTTATTGAATACATTAGAGACAAGTGCTGAAGTAGGCACTGTAAGTTATACAAGTACTTATTTTAATACTATAAATAGTGCTAACTGTTTTGCATGTGAAGCTAATTTTGGAGTAGCTATTCGAAATGATGGATTTAGTGGAGTATTTTGTCCTGGTACTTCTTATACTATGAGAGCGCCAGCTCAAACACCATTAGCTAATTTTAGTTATCAATGGCAAAAGAATGGAGTAGATATTGTTGGTGCAACAACATCTATATACACAACTAACACTGCGGTTGCTGGGGATATATTTAAAGTTAGAATTACACAAATTTCAACTGGTGTAAAATCTGTTCTAATTCCTTATATAGATTGGCCAATGGGTGTTAAACGAATGGCAGATGGTTCTAGTAATACTATGGGATATATTTTTGGTAAAAATGTATATGTATGGGGATTAAATGACAATGGTCAAATACCTGGATCTTCAACTACCAATAATTTTGCTCCAACATTGCTTGCTAAAAGAGGAAGTTTATTATATGCCGATTCAATCACACATATTGGATTTACATCATTCTCTGGTTATGCATTAACAACTAGTGGTAAATTACATGTATGGGGTAATGGAACTACTAGTAATATTATAAATGGCACTGCTATTGCTCAACCAGATCCTATTGAATTGACAGCTCAATCCTTGATTGGGACATCTACCAATATTGCAAATCCTTTATTTGGAAAAACGATTGTTAAAGTAGTACCAAGTACTATCAATATTTTTGCATTAACTAGTGATGGACAATTGTATGCTTGGGGTACCAATTCTTATGGATTATTTGGAATGAATAATACAACCAGTTATGTAATTCCAACATTAGTGCCTCAAACAAATTTTGCTGGAAAGACGATTGTAGATTTGTATACACTTGGTGGTAATTTAATGGTTTTAACTTCTGATGGTAATGTTTATGCTGCTGGTGGTTCATATACAAATACATTGGCGTCTACAAATACTGGTTCAATTAAATATACACGTGTTGCAAAAATATTTAAAGCAGTACAAGCTGGAGGCGCTTTTGTGGTTCA
>CAJBLA010000024.1 GCA_903953815.1 uncultured Bacteroidota bacterium
TATTAAAATAGTATTAGAAATTAACTAACTTTTATATTTTATTACTATTTTCAATGCATGAAAATTGCGATTATAAGCCCCCTTTTTGTTCTTCTTCTAATTGGAAATGTAGTAATAGGTCAAAGCGTAAAAACAATTAGTACAATAAATGAGACTGAAAGCGCATTATTAGACATCCTTTCTAAGGACAGCATCAACCCAGTTCAAATTAAATTAGATGGAGAGGTTTTTAAATTTGGACTGCAGATACTCACTAACTCAAAAGTCTCATTAGTAAAAAATAAAAAGGAAATATTTATCCAACCCCTAGGCACAGGTAAATTATATCAGGTTAAAAAGAAAAAAGAAGGCAAATATCATATCGAACGCATCGATTCTACCTATTTTAATGGCGCCAACTTTAATGCGATTAACTTTTTCATGAACGATACTTTATTCCAATATGGCGGTGACGGCTATTGGCATATTAGAGGTTATCTTACTTATTTTAGTTATAAAACACACGAGTGGGAGTTATACAATGCCAACAGATTGGTCATTGCTTTTGAAGATGGAAATAATAATTTAGTCTACAATATAGACCGTAAAAAAAGAAACCTTTTTCTCTCAAATTCCTTTTCGCAAGTTGACTTTCCGGCCTCTTTGAATGTGGAGAGCATTGATAGTGTTTACCAATATAATACACAAAGTCGTATATGGACAACGCTTGGTAAAACTAATCCGCAATTAAAAGAAATCATTGAAACTAAAGGTGCACTTCATTATCAATTGAATGAATACAGTATTATTCAAAATAAATTAGAATTGATTTGGGCTGACTTTGAAAATAATACTTTTGGGAAATTTAAGGAGCGTGCCAATAGTGAATTTAAAGAAAACTGGCTTAGTATTTATTTAAACAATACCAAATACAATAGTTTACAGTTCTTTTTGGGGAACACATTTTATCTAATCAAAATTGATGCGGAGAATAAACTAACCTACAACTCTTTTCAAATTACGAAAGATGCTTTAGATTTAAGTAATCAGCAACCCATCTATATTCCTACAAATAAATTTGTACAATTATTATCACATCATATTATTGACATCACCTTATATGTTATTTTAGGGTTAATTACAATTGTCATTGCCATTTATTGGCTAAAAAAACGTAATACAAAAAATATATTGAATAAAGAAGTATCGAATATTTTAAACAACCATTTTTTCGAATCTTTAACGGTAATTGAGAAAGAATTAATTGAAGCATTATACGAATATCAATTGAAAGGAGGATTTGTTTCAACCAAACTAATAAATAAAATTATTGGGGTTCAAAACAAGGATGTGATGACCCAAAATAAAAATAGAAGTGACTACTTCTTAAAAATAAATCAAAAATTCAAATTTGCCACCCATAAAGAATTGCCTTTAATCATCAAAACAAGGGATGGCTTAGACAAACGGCAATTTAATTATGGTTTACAGGAGGCTTATATTAGCGAATTGACCTTTTTGAAAAAGAAATAAGTATTGCTTAAAACATCTTGTCGTATTGAACTATCGCTATACCACCAATAAACTGCAACCTCGGCGGTCACTGGCATCTACTCTTCCTAATACTTGAAAGCTACCGTCCTCATTGATCTCACCCAAATCCTGCGTAGCTATAAATGAGCAACTGTATAAATTGGCTAAGTCAATAATATGTAATACCCCCCTTCCAATGCTTTTTAACAATGTTGGATCATCTTCATCACTCACCAATACTTTCATCCAAGGAGGACAAATAAAAATCCCATCCCCTTTAGAATAAGCTTGACTTAATAATTCAGTCATTCCGTATTCTGAATGTATTTTTTGCGTGCCTAATTGAGTCGCTAATAAAGTGTGTAGTTCCATTTTTGTCAGCTCTTGTTTTCGTCCTTTCATCCCGCCAGTTTCAACAACGATGGTGTTATTTAATTGCTGCGGAAAAGCTACACTAAAATCAATCAATGCAAAACTGACACCTATCAACCAAACTTTTTGTTTTTCAGTTTCTAATTTTTTTAAGATTTTGTCTAATGAAGCAAAATCGTCCAAATAAAAACCACTATCTGGATGATTCGATTTTTTAATTAGATCATTCACCATGTATACTAAGGAGGAATGGTTGCGTTCTAAGTAGGAAGGCAATAAACCAATCACACAATAATCAGTGGGATTGCCATAAAATAATTGAAAACATTTTAAAAAGCTTGCTTCATAAATAGCCGTATTACTTACCCAATGTTTACTGACCACATCCTGTGTGGTGCCACTACTTTCAAATAATGTATTGGGTTGATCTCCCACAAAAACGTCATGGGTCTTAAAAAAAGAAATGGGTAAAAAAGGAATCTGGTTAATCTCATTCGTTAATTGTTCCTGATGCTTCATTAATTGAACCCACTTTTGATACACTGGATTGTGCTGCACCTGCCATTGAAATACCTTTTTGCAAGTGGGTAAAAACTGTTCATTGGATAAACTCCATAAGCTTTCAATATCAATAGGCGGCTGAGTCAAAATGATTAATTTGGTCTGGGCAAAAATAGAATAATAAAGCCATAAAATTGCGCTTGACTGCCTGTGAAAGGATATCGTAATTAGTAGTATATTGCAAGGGTAAAATTTAAATATTTTTTATGGCAAAAGCGACATCAAAAAAAGGCAATACCCCAGCTAAAAAGGAATTAATCAATGCGACCTCCTATGCGTTCCTAAAGACCTATATCAATAATGCATCCCCAGTTGGATTTGAAACAAGTGGGCAAAAATTATGGTTAGATTATATTAAACAATATGTTGACACTACATTTACAGATGCATATGGTACAGCAGTGGGCGTGATTAATCCCGATGCTCCTTTTAAAGTGGTGATAGAAGCCCATGCGGATGAAATAAGCTGGTTTGTAAATTATATCAACGATCAAGGTTTAATCCATTTAAAAAGAAATGGCGGTGTGGATCACCAAATTGCCCCTTCTATGCGCGTTTGGATTCATGGAAAAAAAGGTCCCGTAAAAGCTGTATTTGGATGGCCCGCAATACATACTAGATTAAGTAACCCTGAACAAAAGGAACCACAACCAAAAGTGGATAATTTAACACTGGATTGTGGTGCAAGATCTAAAAAAGAAGTTGAAGCACTAGGTATTCATATTGGATCGGTGGTGACCTATGAAGAAGGCTTTGATGAGTTAGCAAACAACTTTATTATTGGACGTGCATTTGATAACCGTGTTGGTGGTTTTATGATTGCCGAAGTTGCACGTATTTTAAAAGAGAATAAAAAGAAACTTCCATTTGGTTTATACATCGTGAATGCTGTGCAAGAAGAAATTGGCTTACGTGGTGCTGAAATGATTGCACGTCGCATCAAACCAAATATTGCTATCATTACCGATGTAACACACGATACGCATACACCAATGATTAATAAAGCCATTGAAGGTGATATTCAATGTGGAAAAGGGCCATCACTTGCCTACGCTCCTGCCATTCACAACAAATTATTGGCGATTGTGGAAAATACAGCAAAGGCGAAAAAAATACCTGTGCAATTTAGAACATTAAGCAGAAGCACCGGAACAGATACTGATAGTTTTGCATATGCAAACGATGGTTGTCCTTCTGTACTAATATCCTTACCATTAAGATATATGCATACGACTGTTGAAATGATACATAAAAAAGATATCGTGGATACAATTCAATTGATGTATGAAACATTATTGACATTGACCCCTAAGACTAACCTAAGCTACCTATAATGGCCAGCACCCCCATTAAAATTGCTATCATTGATATGTATGATGATACCAGTAATTTGGGGTTGGCATGTATTATAGCTATCATAAACAATTGGAGTAAGCAAAGAGATATTGAAATGCAATATCAAATATTTCCACTGCGACATAAAGGTGAAATACCCGATCACAGTTTTGATATTTACTTATCCTCTGGTGGGCCCGGCTCTCCTATTGATTCTCAAGGAAGCACATGGGATAACCTATATGTAAACTGGTTACAGAATATGCTTTTGATTAAAAAGCCGGTATTACTTATTTGTCATAGTTTTCAAATTGCTTGTCGTCATTTTAATTTTGGAAATGTATGTTTACGAAAATCAACACAAATTGGCGTGTTACCTGTGCACCCATTAGCAGATGATCCAATTTTTACAAACTTGAATGACCCATTCTATACTTTAGAAAGTAGACTGTATCAAATCATTGAGCCAAACGATGAAAATATAAATGCTTTTGGCGCAAAAATTATTGCGCTTGAAAAACACCGTCCACATATCCCTTTAGAAAGGGCAATCATGGCAATAAAGTTTAGTGAAAAAATGTACGGTGTACAATTTCATCCTGAAGGAGAAAAAAATGTTTTGCTTGATTTTTTTAATGAAGAAAAAATGAAAAAAAACATTATTGATAAATTTGGAGAACAAAAATGGGAGGTAATAATTAGCAATTTAAACGACCCAGAAAAATTACCAAAAACTCATGCTCATTTTATTCCAAACTTTCTGAACCTCGCTGTTGGAAATTAATAAAACATATAGCATGATTCCATTATACAGAGCGCAATTTAATTCGGAATTTAACGAAACTAAATATCAAGCATACCTCAATTATTTCAATGAATTATTTCCAAATTCAGTTGATTTCAGAATTGCAGAAACTCCTATATTCCTAACAGCAGCATTTAAAACACAATTACTTGAAGTGGGTGAATATGTATGTGCTCAAATTTTAGCTGCTGATTTTATAGCAAAGACAGAAAAATCCTTACAAAATACAAGAAGCACCCCCAATGAAAAGGGGCTACCTGAATGTATTGTTATGGATTTTGCGATTGCCCATAATGCGCAAAACCAAATCGCGCCTGCTTTAATTGAACTACAAGGATTTCCCTCCTTATTTGCCTTTGAAGTACTTCAGGACGAGGCACTAAGAAGTAATTATACCATACCCGAAAATTTGTCTCCCTATTTAAATGGCTATACGAAGGATCAATACCTAAGCCATTTATCCAGGATTATAAAAGGGGAACAGAGGGAACATACCGTTTTACTTGAGCTATTACCTGAACAACAAAAAACAAGAATTGATTTTTATTGTACCAATCAATATTTAGATATCCCAACTGTTTGTATTACTGAAATTATTAAAAAAGGGAAAGAACTATTTTATGAAAGAGATGGGGTTGCGATTAAAATAAATCGAATATATAATCGCGTAGTAACTGATGAACTAAAAAATCAATCGGAGGAAATAAAGGAAAAAGCAGGATTTTTATACGCGGACCTTGATGTGAGCTGGGTTACCCACCCCCACCATTTTTTTAGAATAAGCAAATACCTACTACCCTATTTACATCATCATTGTATACCTAAAACACAATTTGTAGACCAAATACAAAGCATCCCAACTGATTTAGAAAAATATATACTGAAGCCCTTATTTTCTTTTGCAGGCCAAGGAGTTATTATTGATATTCAATCCTCCGATTTTGTTTCTATAACCGATCCCGAAAACTGGATATTGCAAGAAAAAGTAAATTATGCGCCATGTATTGAAACACCTGATGGTTTTGCAAAAGCAGAAATAAGACTTTTTTATTTTTGGGATAAACAAACACAAAAATATATAGCTACCTTAAATTTATGCAGGTTAAGTAAAGGGAAAATGATTGGTGTTAATTATAACCAAACTGCCACCTGGGTAGGTGGCAGTTTGGCCTATTTCGAAAAATAAATTTGAATAGCATATCAATTTTTTATTCCTCAGAGCTATTCTTTAGCTTCATTAATAAGGTATACGCATTTTTCAAAACGATCTCTTGCCCTTTTAAATTCGTTTTAATTTCAATAAACCCATTCGTAGTTACGCCTAATTCTACTGCAACTAATTTATAGGTTTGATCCGATTGTTTCACAAATACAAATGGTTTGTTTTCCCATTTCACAATGGACTCTTCAGGTAATGCGTCCACTTTTGCATTATTTAAAGAAATTTCAGCATTGACATAAGTACCAGGATATAAACGAACATTCTCATTAACTAAATGACAATACACATCAGTGGTACGTTCTTCATTGATATTAGGGGTAATGACTGCCACATGCGCTACATATTTTTTTGTCAAATCGTTATTGGTCGTAAATATCACTTCATTTCCTACTTTCAAGTTAGACACATCATTTTCGTAAACAATTAATCTTACATGTAAGTCACTTGGATCTACAATTTCGAATAATACATCCGTGGGCGTAACATACTTCCCAATATTAACATTCACCTTAGTCACATAGCCACCAATGGGTGCATTGAAATTGATAGACCTTGAAATTGAAGTTTCATTTAATTGGGTGGGATCAATTCCTATGAGTTTTAATTTTTCCTGCAATGATTTGACTAAATATTTTTGACTCTCGAAATCACTTTTAGCCAATTGATATATTTTATCACTGGTGGATTTGGTCATATTTAAATCCTGCTGCCTAATATAATCAGCTTCTAAGTAGGCTAACCTACTTTTTGCTGTTAAATAATCCTGTTGGAGTTGAATGTATATTGGATCCTCAATCACAGCAAGTAAGGCCCCCTTTTTTACAAACATGCCTGGAATCAAGTTCGTTTTTTTCAAGTACCCTCCTAAAGGGATACTGATGGAAACTATATTACTTGGCGGTACATCAATTAAGCCATTCACCTTTAAAACCTTATGCATGTCTCTATTTTGAACCTGTCCAGTAGTTAAATTGGCTGTTTTTAATTGCGCTGCAGTTAAACGAACCACATTCAAAATAGCACTGTCCGGTTTCATTGAACTAGCTACTGCTTTTTGCTCTTCTTTTTTATTTGCAGTGCATGCCAACATTAAACTAATCCCTGCGATGGCGAAAATTTGATTTGATTTCATAAATATTTTTTTCTTTATTTTGTAGCAGTTAATTTTTCTAATTCAATCGCATTTTCATTTAATTGTTGAATATAATTTAAATATTCACTTTTTATTTGAATTGCTTGATTTATTATCATCACCCATTCTAAATAAGTAATCTCCCCCGCATTTATTTTTCGCCCTGCAGTTTCAATAAGGAGTGTAGCATTGGGCAACATATTTTTTTGATAGGCAATGACTAATTTCTTATTTTGGAGATAGGCATTTAGTAAATTTTTAAAATTGGTACTTAATTGCTGTTGTAGCGCCAAGCTTTCTAATTTATTTTGTTCAATTTGAACTTTACTTGCAGCAATTTTCGATTTTTGGACAGTTGAAAATATTGGAAGAGATAGCCCCAAGTTGACTGCACCAAATCGATGATTACTTCCAAAATAGGATTCACTCCCTTGTCCTGTAGGCTGCCAGCCAATAATGGTGGATGAGTTATAACCCACATTGAAAGAAGGTTGCAACTTGCCTTTTTCCAGTTTTTGTTGATTTTCCGCTAATACTACTTTTTGTTCACCTATTTGAACTACGGGCGTTTGCTGTATGGCATATACATCGGGCAACTGCGTCAATAATATCTCCAATTTTGCTAAAGCTGGTTCATAGGTGTTAGTGCTATTTAATATATAATTAAACGCATTCAGATTGTTATCGTAGGCTAGTGTCAGTGTTTGTAATTGATTAGAAATTTGCGCCAACTGACTTTCGGCTGTTACTTTTTCTAAAACATCAGCACCTCCGGCGTTATAACGCTGATTCGCCTTGATAACAAAAGCGCTATAAATACTATCTGCCTGCATAAGTAGTTGCTTTTTATTTTGCAATACTAATAGCTGATAGTACTTATTCTTGACCATTGCTTTTAATTCAATTTCATTCGTCAATTTACTTAACTCACTCATCAACAGGTTTGATTTATTGATATCTCCCTGACTTTTGTAAACACCAGGGAATTGGATATTTTGAGAGATCAAAACCCGATTATCATTTTGAAAACTATTAATTTTTCCATATCCAAAATCAAATAATGTCTTATCTATATCAACATTACTCTTCCTTAATGCTTTATAATAATCTACATCCATATTGGATGCACGTAAGGCCGTATTATTCTTTAATGCAGTATCTATTGCAGCACTAAGACTTATTTTATTTTGCGCGAAGCTTGCTTGCCCAAACAATAAAAGCATTAAAATAGTGATGGATGCATTTTTATTCATGGTCAAATATTTTATTCCTTTTTCAAATAGCAAATACATCACAGGTAGTACAAATAAAGTTAACATCGTTGAAATAATTAATCCACCGATAACGACCGTTGCCAAAGGCTTTTGAACCTCGCCTCCTGCGCCTGTGCTAATGGCCATTGGAATAAAACCAAGTGCGGGTACAAGTGCGGTCATTAATACGGCTCTTAATTTGGATTTAGTCGCATGAATTACAATACGTGATATATCATGCCACCCTTCCGATTTTAGTCTATTAAATTCGGTCACTAACAATATACCATTCAATACCGAAACGCCAAATAATGCAATGAAACCTACGCCTGCGGAAATACTAAACGGCATACTTCTTGCCCATAGCGCAAAAATACCCCCCATTGCAGATAAAGGTATTGCCGTATAAATTAGCAATCCTTGCTTGACTGAACTAAAGGCAAAATAAAGCAATAAAAAAATGAGGAATAATGCAATAGGAACCACAATACTTAATCTGTCTTTTGCAGCAGTCATATTCTCAAAAGAACCACCATATACAATGGTGTAGCCTTTTTGTAAATTAAGTTGTTGGCTAATTTTCGTTTGAAGTTCTTTGACAATGGTTTGTACATCACGCCCATTAATATTAAACCCAACAATGATACGGCGCTTTGTATTTTCTCTTTGGATTTGATTCACCCCTTCAATTTCTTCAATCCCTGCAATATAGGACAATGGAATTTGCATACCATTCGCGGTGGTGATATTTAAGTTTTGTATATCGGCTAAACTTTTTCTTGATTCACCCTCAAGACGAACCACCATATCAAATCTTTTTTCTTCTTCATATACCTGACCTGCAATTTGTCCCGCAAATGCACTGTTAACCACCCTATTCACGTCTTCTACATTTAAACCGTATTTCGCCATACCATCTCGATTATATTTAATCACCACCTGCGGCATACCTGTCACTTTTTCTTCATAAATATTAACCGCACCATCCACCGTTTGAATGATCCCATTTAATCGTGCTGCATAATGAGTAAGCGTGTCTAAGTTTTCGCCGAATATTTTACAGACCACATCCTGTCTAGCACCCGTCATTAATTCATTAAACCGCATTTGAACAGGAAATTGAAAACCGACAGTAATGCCAGGAACCTGCTCCAATACTTTTGTCATTTTCATACTTAATTCACTAAAAGTTTTAGCAGAAGTCCACTCATTTTTATCTTTTAAAATGATCATCATATCACCTGCTTCAAAAGGCATTGGATCCGTTGGAATTTCGGCACTACCAATTTTAGTGACTATTTTTTCTACTTCAGGAAAGTTTTGAAGTAATAATTTAGTCGCCTTTTGCGTCGACGCAATGGTATTATTCAAATTACTTCCAGTTAACACTCTTGTCTCAACTGCAAAATCGCCTTCCTCTAACTGTGGTATAAATTCACCTCCCATGTTCATCAACAAGCCAACAGAAACGAAAAATAATAGGACAGTTATGCCAATAACTGTCTTTGGTATTTTTAATACCATTTTTAAAAATGGCTGATACGATCGTTCTAACCAAATCATTAACCTATCCGTAATATTCTTTTTATGATTTAATTTTTTATTTAAAAATAAAGCAGCCATCATCGGCACATAAGTAATCGACAATATAAATGCACCGAAAATGGCAAAAGCAATAGTGAATGCCATTGGCTTAAACATCTTTCCTTCAATACCTTCCAATGATAAAATTGGGATGTATACAATTAAGATGATGATTTGACTAAACACGGCGGACTTAATCATGGACCCGGTTGACTTACCCACTTCCTCGTCCATTTCCCCTTGATTCACTCGGACCAATGTTCTAAAATGTTTCGAGTGTGCGAATCGATGTAAAATAGCTTCTATCACAATTACAGAACCATCGACAATTAATCCAAAATCAATAGCCCCTAATGACATTAAGTTCCCACCAACACCAAACATATTCATCAATATAATGGCAAATAGCATTGATAATGGAATTACCGATGAAACAATTAAACCAGCCCTTAAATTTCCTAGAAAAAATACAAGTACAAAAATTACAATTAATGCACCTTCCATTAAATTTGTTTTTACTGTACTAATCGCATTGTTGACCATTTTGGTTCTATCCAAGAATGGTTCAATGACCACACCCTCTGGTAGCATCTTTTGAATTTCAGCAATCTTATCTTTGACCCTTTTTACCACCAAGGATGAATTTTCACCTTTCAACATCATGACCACCGCACCAGCTACTTCCCCTTCATCATTAAAGGTCATGGCACCGTAACGAATGGCTGATCCTAATTGTACTTTGGCAATATCTCTAATTAATAGTGGATTGCCATTAGACATTTGCTTAACTACAATTTTTTCAATGTCAGCAATATTAACAGTTAATCCCTCACTTCTTATATATAGTACAGTAGGCCCTTTTTCAATATAAGCACCTCCCGTATTTTGATTATTTTTTTCTAAGGCAGAAAAGATATCAGAAATGGAAATCCCATAGGATTTTAACTGGTCTTGACGTACCGAAATTTCATACTGTTTTAATTTACCGCCAAAACTTGCTACTTCAGCAACGCCTGGTGTACCTATCAATTGTCGTCTAACAATCCAATCCTGAATTGTCCTTAACTCCATTGCATCAAACTTTGATTCATACCCTTTTAATGGCCTAACTACATATTGAAATATTTCACCCAATCCTGTTGACACTGGGGCTAATTCGGGTGTACCTGTGCCTGGTGGAATATCCTGCTGCACTTTTTGCAGCTTTTCACTTATTTGTTGCCTTGCCCAGTAAATATCAATTTTATCTTCAAACACAATCGTAATCAATGAAAGTCCAAACCTAGAGAAGCTTCTTATTTGTTTCGTACCAGGAATACTGCTACAGGCTTGTTCAATGGGGAAAGTGACCAACCTTTCTATATCTGTTGCGCCAAGCGCTGGCGATACTGTAATAACTTGTACTTGATTATCTGTGATATCAGGAACCGCATCTATAGGCAATTGTGTTACCTGATAAGCGCCCCATCCAATTAGCGAAACCACAAATAATCCAACGATTAACTTATTCTTTATAGAATAGGTTATTATTTTATTTAACATAGTAAATTCTTATTCAAATAGTAAATGATAGCATAAATGAATTATGCAAAAAAGAAGGACCGAAATGAAACTTATGCGCGCGGTGGCTGAAAAATATTATCTAATTTATTAGACGCATAATCCCGATCATTGTATAATGGGTGTTTTTTTTGTGAAGTAAAAAAAACAATAGGCTCAAAAAATAATTTTGCAATAAAGTAACTATCAAAATTCAACAATGAAACAGTTCTGTTGGATGTTTTAAAAGGCAATTGCATGTCCTGTTGATAATCCGAATCGTAAGTAGTTGTGGTGAAATAATGAATATCAATAAATTTAGAAAAAGTTAATTGTTGATTAAACTTTTGGTGCGTTTTATAATGTTCAAATAAAAATGGCAATTTAAGCAACTGATATGCCTCAGTAGCCCCTAAAATATAGAGCGTAGTTAAAAATATAATCGTTGCTTTCCTCACTGCCTAAAGTTAACGATTTTCCCCAACTTTTTATACCCAAATAATCTAAAATTAACCAAATAGTGTGTAGGGTCATATCTATTGGTCAAAAGCAATACTGTCATGGATTTATACCCTGATGGGATAAGAATTAATTGATGAAATTCCACCATATACCCACCCTAAACCACAAACTATTGGTCGGATAATTTTGCGCTGAGAAATTATAGGAAGGGCCCAATTTTTCACTGGTGGGTATCAGTGTATTTAAGTTTTCTAGTCGGATATATGCCTTTAATCTTTTGATCATGAAATGCAAAAAAGCATTAGCAATAGGGCGATTGGTTAACGTATAATTATTCTGTGTATAAAATTGTCCGGTGAACGGCATATACCCATCCGCTTTATAAGCGGTGTGATATATCAATTCCAGTCCTGTAGATAAATTTAAATTTTTGTAAAAATTACCCTCAAACGCCAAGCGCTGTCTGGTTAATAGCAGTGGCACATGAATAGGGCTTGATTGATCCACCAATTGTACGTTTAATTGATTGTACCAGTTCCAATGTGCTGATAACTTTAATTTTTGCTCGGCTTGAATACGCAAATAACTGATGGCACCTCCGTAAGTATTGGCTTGATAGCCATTGGAAAAGTAATTGTAATTATTGATCAACTGATAATTGACCTGCGCTAACCATTCTGATTTATAATTACCAATGACCCCCATCAAATCAATGGTATTTTCTTTTTTTATACCTCCAAGTCCAATGATTGGAAATTGTGTACGACCCAATAAATTAGCGGAGGGTGTTCGGTTGTAATTTTGGAAGGACAACTTCATATAATTCCCCTTTGCATTCAAAATTCTAGACAAATAAACCTTGGCTTCGTAATCACCAGAATGATAGCCATTGATATATAACTTCCCTGAGGCCAACATATCCCATAACTGATTTCTAGTTTTATTTTTATAAACCGCAAATGCATATAAATCATAATTACTCCATCCGGATTGATTAGGGAAGCTGGCAGTATAATTGATATAGCCAGTAGCTAATTGTAAAAATTGATTACTATTGTTTTTTTGGGGATAGCTGATCAAACTAAATTCATCATTCAACACTTTCCAATTATCTTGAAAAGTCATTTCCTTGCCAGCAGGAAGTGTAAAATTAAAATAGTCCTGATATCTTACCGAATCTGGATTTTGGTCGTTAAATAAGAATTGACTTGTCTTATACTTGATTTCATTTTGGAAACGTAATCTTGGATAAAACATATAAGTAGTAACTGTATCCTTTACAATGGAATCCTTTTGGCCCACATCATAGGTTTGCTTTAATAAAAATATATTGTCCTTGTAGGTAGTGCCCGTTGAAATTGAAGTATTAAATGGGTTTTTAAAGGTCATGCCGCTCACACCCAATCTCGTATCTAATTCGTAGGGATTACCTAATGACAGACTATCTAATAAATCACTTTTGATCAATCCCCCATTTTCAGAAGAGGCCGCTTTGTTTGAAATCATGGTTAAGAAAGATTCATAGCGTTTTCTTTTAGATTGAAAATGCGCGGTCATACGCATATTATTTACATTGGCACTTTGATTTTTTACATTCCCGGGGGAATTACTAAATCGATAATCAAAGGCAAAATTTAATTGCTGCTTTTTATTTTGCGTATGCTTAACTTCAATTAATTGTTCCCCCTTTCCCCCAATCAAATAACCCAACTCAGTAAAAGGCCTTGTGGTTTGATAAAAAGGAGTTTGTTCTAAAGTAAAATTATATACATCATAGGCATGAAAGCCTAAGTCCAAACCCGCATTTTGAATGGTATTGGTTAAATAGGACTTACTTGCTGCACCTAAATTTCCCAAATTATAATGTGTATAAGGCAAGGGATAGTGTACAAAAAAATCATTGATACTAGTATCCATTTTTTTGATGTCATTGCTGTTATACAACTTATAATAAATGGTAATTGAATCAGCATTTTTATCCCTTAACTGTAAGGAGTCATTCCCTTTCTTAGCAGCAGGTCTGCCCCCTGAAAATCCACCCATTCCGCCACCACCCATCATATCGTTAGTGGCTTGTAAAACCTTTTGTGCTTTAACCTGAAAGTGAAGGCCACAAAGGAGGATACTTAAAAAAATAATACGCTGCGAAAATGACATGCGAAATATTGAATTAGGAAATTTGTTTAACTAAATCACTAATAATAAGAGTCAACTTTGGCTCCGCGGCATTGGCTGCTTCTAATACTTCAGCATGTGTTATTACATTATTATCTTCACGAATTCCTAAATCAGTCACAACACTTATCGCAAAAACTTTCATGCCACAATGAACTGCTGCAATATTTTCTTGCACTGTACTCATTCCAACCACATCGCCTCCCACTGCTTTAATTAATTTATATTCGGCCCTTGTTTCAAAAGTAGGACCAGTCACGCCAACATATACACCCTCATGTACTTTAATTTGATGCTTTGTGGCAATTGCTTTTGCTTGATCAATAAAACTTTGCGCGTAAGGCTCACTCATATCTGGGAATCGGGTACCTAAATCTGATTCGTTTTTGCCAATGAGTGGATTAATGGAGAATAAACTGATGTGATCTTTAATAATCATCAAATCGCCCACTTCATAATCAATATTAACCCCTCCTGCCGCATTGGATAAAATTAAATTTTCAACGCCTAATAATTTTAAGACACGAACTGGATAAGCAACTTGTTCCGGAGAGTAGCCTTCATAAAAATGGAACCTACCTTCCATCACCCAAACCTTAACCCCATTTAAAGTGCCTAAAATTAATCGACCTTTATGGCCTTCCACCGTACTCACTGGAAAATGAGGAATCTGCGTATATTGAATTTCAAATTCTACTTGAATTTGGGTTGCTAAATTTCCTAATCCACTTCCCAAGATAATCGCTGTATGCGCGCTATCTTTTATTTTTGATTGAATAAAGGACGAAGTTTCATTTAACTGGGTCATTAATGGCGTCATATTTTCCTATTATATTAGGCACAAATATAACAAACAGTCACTGATTATACCCCAATATTATACCTGCTTTGAGGCAGTCGTATCGTGTTTTAACACCCAGTAAGCAATTATTGCACTCAATCCCATTAATAAGGCACCGAATAGAAAGGCGGCACCCGGAAAGTAGATATGCGCTGGGTCATTTTTAATAGAGAAATAAGAGGTCAATCCAATCATCATCGATGGGCCAAAAATAGTGGTCAAACTATTTAATCCTGTTAATGATCCCTGCAATTCTCCCTGTTCATTTTTTGGAACATGTGCCGAAATTAGCGCTTGTAAAGCAGGTCCTGAAATTCCCCCAAAACAATAAGGCACCAAAAACAAAAACATCATCCATCCTTGTGTTGCAAAAGCAAATAATGTTAATCCAATGGCATATAATGCAATTCCAATGTAAACACTTTTTTCATTTCCTAATTTTGGATTTACCACTCTAATGAGTAAGCCTTGTACTAAACTAACTAATACCCCAACTACTGCCAATGAGATGCCAATCATTTTAGGTGTCCATCCAAATTTATTGATGTTGGCAAAGCTCCAATTGCTTTGCACAGAATGCGCTGCTAAATAAATTAAAAGTAATGAGCAAATTAAACCAAGTACTGCTGGATATTTTTTTAGTTTTAATAAGGATGCCACCGGGTTGGCTCTTTTGATATCAAATGAGCGACGGTGTTCCATATCTAAGGATTCGGGTAATACAAAATAGCCATACAAAGCATTCACCAGTGCTAATCCTGCGGCTACCAAAAATGGAATCCTAGTTCCTAATTCTCCCAATAAACCTCCCAACATAGGGCCGATGATAAAACCAAGACCAAAAGCAGCACCAATCATACCAAAATTTTGTGCCCTGTTTTTTTCATTACTTATATCAGCCATATATGCGGTAGCAGTAGTGATACTAGCACCCGTAATTCCTGCAATCATTCTTCCTATAAACAACCAACCAATCGTTGGCGCAAAAGCTAAAAAAATATAATCTAAACCAAAACCAAGTAAGGAAAAAAGTAAGACCGGTCTGCGACCATATCGATCACTCAAGCTTCCCAAAATGGGTGCAAAGACAAATTGCGTAAGCCCATAAATCAAGGTTAAAAAAATGGCAGGCTGTGATATCGCACTAATATTAGTCCGATCCGTTACATGTAATAATTGTTGCAATAATTGAGGTACCACTGGAATAATGATCCCAAAACCCATCACATCTATTAAAATAGTGATGAATATAAAACCAACTGCTGCTTTTTTGGGATTAGCCATAGTACTTAAATGAGTTTGTCAAATATACATGTACTAAGGTATATTTCAAAAAGCAGTTAACCAACCGCAAATAGTTCCAACATCGCAAGCCAGCTAGGCCTCATTTCTAAATACCACCACCCCATCAAAAATGTCAATCAAAATCTTTTTGGTTTTATCTATCTCCCCACTTAATATTTTTTTACTAAACTCATTCACCACCATTTTCTGAATTAATCTCTTTAAAGGCCTTGCCCCCAATTGCAAATCAAATCCTTGCTCGGACAAATATTCCACCAAATAGTCTGAAAAATCAACTTGCATTCCATTTTCTGCAACCAATGACTTTAAATTGTTTAATTGAATTTTTACAATCGAAGCCATTTGTTTTTGTAATAAAGGA